>JAGLTY010000024.1 GCA_023135025.1 Bacteroidales bacterium
TGCGCAATTTTAAGTACAGAGCAGAGATCCCGGTTTGGATATTCCCGGTCTGCGCTGCAGTTCTTATTCTCTTCAGCTGGATTGCAGTATTCTATCACACCATTCGCCTGGCCAGAATCAACCCGGTAGAATTTATAAAAGAACAGTAGTATGAACCGGATTTTTCAATACCGCTCCCATATACAAGAGATTCCTCGAATCAGGAAAGATCTTGAATTTTTGGAACAAGAGTGGGCCATTCCAAAATCGGAGATCAGGCAGATCCTGGTGATCATTGAAGAGTTGTTTTCAAATATTATCCGTTACGCCTTTGATGACAACAGGGAGCACATTATTGATATCAGATTGGTCAACAGTGAAAATCAAATTGAGATTGAGATGATCGACGATGGGATACCCTTTAATCCGTTGGAATATCAGATGGAACCTTTAGCAGATCCGGCTACCTCAGATGCGGGAGGAATGGGACTGACCCTTATCAGGGCATTCTCCAGCAACATTTCGTATCACCGAAGCTCCGGAAAAAACCACCTTAAAGTCACTAAAAAAGTAAAACATAGATGAGCAATACTTCATTGATTGAACTGAATAGTCTGATCAGATCAGGAGTGGACAGGAAGAAGATTCTGCTTAGAACCAACCTGATTCTGTTTGGTGCCCTTTTCATGATAATATTTATTGTACCGGTTATCCCCATCAAGGACCATTATCTGACAACTATGCTGCTCAGCATAGTTGTTGCATCCGGACTATTTGCAGCCGACTTTTCCAGGACTGCTTTTCGGATTCTTTTTACCATCGGTACAATGGTCATCATGGTAACATTAATAAACCTGTTTCTCCCGGATTTGAAATATCTCAACGTTATCACTTTTGGGCTGAATACACTATTCTTCATCGTGGTTACCATTGCCCTGGTTGCTCATGTTGCCATGGCCAGAGAGGTTTACGGTTCTACCCTGCTCTGTGCCATTAACAGCTATCTTCTGATCGGACTGACCCTCTCCATGCTGTTTCTTATTATTGATATCTATTTCCCCGGCAGCTTCAATCAGGTGAAGTCAGGTGAAGGGAGTTTCTCCACATTTGTCTACTACGGTTTTATCACCCTCACCACATTGGGATACGGCGATATCACTCCAGACACATCGCTGGCCAGATCCCTTTCTACCTTCACTGCACTGTTCGGACAACTCTACCTGGTGATCATCATGGCCCTCATCATTGGGAAATATTTAATTGTTAATGAGCCCGGAAAGTAGCCGGTATTCCTCTAAAAATCATTGTGTGTTTTTTACAATTTTAAACGAGTCTAACCAATTTTTTATACAATAATGGTTAAATTCGCGTCTTTAATAATTATTGCCTCAATATTCCTAACAGTATGATAAAAGATAAAGATTACTCAAAATGGCAACTCTGGTCACTTGTGATTCTGCGTGTTGCCATCGGTTGGCACTTCCTCTATGAGGGTGTTGTAAAAATATTGAATCCCAACTGGTCTTCACTGGGATACCTGATGGATTCCAAAGGACTTTTTGAAGGAGTGTTCCATTCCATTGCGGGGAACCCGGCAATGCTGAATGTAATGGATTTTATAAATATGTGGGGATTGATCCTCATCGGAGCCGGGCTGATCGTTGGCCTGTTCACAAGGGTTGCCTCCATCGCCGGGATTGTCCTGCTGGCATTCTATTACCTCTCCCACCCTGCCATTATCGGGGTGACCTTTGCCATGCCTACCGAGGGTAGCTACCTCTGGGTCAATAAGAACCTGCTTGAACTGATTACCCTCTGGGTAATTGCGTTGTTTCCCACATGGAATACCATTGGGATGGACCGATTTCTGTTCAACAAGAAATAGATAACTGATATGACTGATAAAGATAAAAATGAAAGCGGTACCAAAATGAACCGCAGAGATGTAATCAAAGGGCTGGCCACCGTACCTGTACTGGGTGCCATGGCATATGGTATCTGGAGAAAAACAAGGCGGGACCACATCCGCAACCACAAACTGTCCAAAGAGCTCAATATGAGTGCTGAGGAACAGGAGTATATCTCGTACAAACATGACGGAGACACCATCAGGATCGGGATCATCGGCTTTGGTATCAGGGGAGCCCAGTTGATGAAAGCTGCCGGGTTTGTTACCCCGAAAGCCATTCAGGAGATGAAAGACGCTGCCGAGAAGGACTCCCAGAACAAAAGGTATTCCGAATATCTCGAGCAGGACGATCTGAATATCCAGATAACAGGTGTATGCGACCTGTTTGATGTCCATGCAGAGGATGCAATAGCGGCAGCAGCCAATATTGGAAGAGAAGGAAGCGGCGGCCAGATGGGTGCCGCTCCAAAACGATACAGAACCTACCAGGAGATGTTGGCCTCCGATGATATCGATGCCGTCATTATTGCAACTCCCGACCACTGGCATGCACAGATGACTATTGACGCTGCCAAAGCAGGGAAGCATGTTTATGCAGAGAAAGGATTTACCTTGACCATGGATGAAACCTATCCTGTTCGTGATGCGGTTAAGGCAAGTGGCATAGTTTACCAGCTGGGTCACCAGGGGCGTCAGACTGAGAGTTATATCAAGGCCAAGGAGGCCATTGATAAAAAGCTTATTGGAAAAATCAACCTGATAGAGGTTTGCACCAACCGAAACTCTGCCAATGGTGCCTGGGTATATGACATTGATCCCAATGCCAACCCGAATACCGTAGATTGGGAACAATTTGAAGAGCCCTGCGAGGTCAAACACCCCTGGAGCCCGGAGCGCTTTTTCCGCTGGAGATGCTGGTGGGACTATGGCACTGGCTTATCAGGCGATCTTCTTACACATGAATTCGATGCTATTAACCAGATCCTGGGCATGGGTATTCCCACCTCTGTATCTGCTTCAGGTGGCGTCTACTTCTGGAAAGATAAAAAGAGGGGTGACTACGTTAATGAGGTTAGGGAGGTACCCGATATATGGAACGCAGTCCTTGAATATCCCGACCTTGACTTCAGCTTGCTTTACAGCGCTTCGCTTGCAAGTAACCACAACAGGGGTAAGACGATCATGGGTCATGACGGTTCTATGGAACTGGGGAATTCACTGACTGTATATGCGGACAGTGAGAGTACCAGGTATAAGGAGCAGATCAAGAGTGGTTTAATTGATCCCGAACTCCCCATCTATACCTATATTCCCGGTCGTAAAAACGTGGATTCTGTGGCCACAGCCACCGAGCAGTATTTTGCTGCCAGGGGACTGCTCTATACCTACCGTGGCGGACGCAGGGTGGATACCACCCACCTCCATATTGCTGAATGGGTCCAGGCAATCAGGGAAGGAAAGCAACCCAGCTGCAACATCGACCAGGCTTTTGAAGAGGGAGTTGCTGCTGCAATGGGCATTATGGCACAGAGAGAGAACCGTACCGTGTTCTGGGATAAGGATAAGGAGCAGGTTATTTAATCAGCATCCCCCGTTCCTCCAGCTCCTGGTAGACCTTCCAGAGACCATGAATCTCTTTATAAATGGCAAGCTCGGAACAGTTATAATGGCAGACCATTCGCTGGGAAAGGAAGAGTTGGAAATCCTGAAGTTTCACCCCGGTAAGACCGGTTATATCTGAGAGGTTCTCCGCATTAACAATGGCCTCAAATTGATCATATTTCTCCTGGTTCTTTTTTAACCAGTAAACCTTCCGGGCCGATTTGGCATGCTTATTAAAGTTGTAATAGAAAAAGGATACCGGTGAGGTCAGAAGTAAACCTGCGCTTTTCACAGCCTGCTCATCCATCTCCAGAGGCACTTTATCCGGATCCTGCTGAGGAAGGCCCATGGAGACCCCCAGGGTTTGCTGCATCGGCATCTCAATGAACGCTTCACGGAAATCGTCATAGGTGGCTCCCCACTCAAAGATCCTGGCCTCCTCCAACTGGTATCGCCATCTTTTCAACCTGACATATCGATTTGGCACTACCTCTATCACAGGAACAAGGGTATCACGAAATACAATGTTACGGATCAGCAGTGTATCGGTAAGATAGACAGGCAACCGAAATATGCCCAGAGTGTCAGTTACATCACCCTTGTGGGTATTTATATTGATCACATGAGTAGCCGGAACAGGTATAAACGAATCGTCATAGACAATGGCAGAAAGGTGAAAAAGTGTATCTGTTGACTGGGAAAACAGCCGTGACTGCATAAGAAATAGTGTGCAAACGGCTGAAAAAATGATACGAAAGGGCATATCATATAAATCTATCCAATAATTTCTGGAAAATGTACCATTTAACATACCTTAACCAATACAACGGTATTATTTGCTGCCCTGTTGAACCAATTCAAAACAGAGATGTTTATTGGAGGTAAACAACGATACATGACCAACATTGTATTTCTCGACAAGAAAACCATAGGGAAAGTGGACAATCTGAAACGCCTCTCCAAATTGGGAAATCTTGATATCTATGAATCTACTGAACCGGACCAGGTGGTGGAAAGATGCAAGGGTAAAGAGATTGTGATTGTGAACAAAGTAGAGATGAGTGAAGCGGTGATGAAACAACTACTGGATTTGAAATTGATCTGTGTGGCAGCCACCGGGGTAAATAATGTGGATCTGAATTACGCCGGAAACAATGGAATAGAGGTTAAAAATGTTGCCGGTTACTCCACCGACTCAGTGGCCCAGCTCACCTTTACCATGCTTCTATACCTGGTGAACAAACCTTACTACTACGACACCTATGTCAAGAGCGGTGCCTATTCGAGGAGTGATTCGTTCACTCACCACAATGAACCGTTCTGGGAGCTTAAAGGGAAACGGATGGGAATCATAGGCCTGGGTACCATAGGGCGACAGGTGGCCAGAATTGCTGAGTCGTTTGGGATGGAGGTGATCTTCTACTCTACCACAGGCCGTAACAATCACATCAGTTATAAAAGATTTGAACTGAAAGACCTGCTGAAAAGCTCGGATGTGGTCTCCATCCATGCACCACTGAACAACCATACCCGTGATCTGATCACGTATGATAAGATGAAACTGATGCGGCCATGCGCCATCCTGCTCAACCTTGGGAGGGGAGGGATCGTTAACGAAAAGGATCTTGCAAGGGCTCTGAATGAAAATGTTATTGGTGCAGCAGGTATCGACGTGATGGAACAAGAACCCATCAACGCCGACAACCCGCTACTTAAACTGTTTGTTAAGGAGAAGATCCTGATCACCCCTCATATGGCCTGGGCTTCTAAAGAGTCCAGGGAACTCCTTGTGGAAAAGATAGCACGTAATATTGATGTCTATCTGAAAAGCAGGTAACTGGCTACATCAGGGATTTACCAGCCTTTATAAGCAGGTTTTGGGTCGCCTTAATCCCATCGTCTGCACTCAGCGTTCTTCCTTCATATTCGATTCCGATATATCCCCTGAATCCTGCATCCTTAACAATCTTCAGGAGCCGGTAGAAATCTTTGGTAGTTTCATTTCCCTCTTCATCAAACTCATGGGATTTGGCACTTACTCCCCTGGCTAAGGGCATAAGCTCCTTCATGCCCTGGTAAAGGTCATATTTCTCCCCACCCGGCCTACGATCTATTACGAAATTACCGAAATCGGGAAGGACACCACAATTGACCATCCCTGTATTGCGGATCACTGAGACCAGCCAGCTTGCCCTGGATGAAGGACCTCCATGGTTTTCAACAATCACACTGATCCCATAATCGGCAGCGAACTGACATAAAGTAGTGAGACTTTTAGTGGTTGCATGTGCCACATCCAAATCTGATCCTCTTCCACGGGCATTCACTCTGATGGAATGACAACCTAGTATCTCTGCAGCTTCCACCCACTGATAGTGTTTTTCCACCGCAAGCTTCCTTTTTTCCTCATCCTGATCGCCCAGGGGGCCGGCAGTGTCGATCATCAGCAAAACATTCTTCACACCGATGTCCTCTGTACGTTTAAGGAGACCTTTGATATACTCCTTATCCGCTGAAGGGAAAAACTGGTCAACATATTCAACTGCGTGAATACCAAAATTATCCTTTGCATAAACCGGGAAGTCAAGGTTATCCAGATCTCCTCCGCGTATTTTTCGATTGAGAGACCATTGTGCCAGTGAAATATCAAAAAACAGATCGCTCATCTGATCCGGAGGAGTTACAGGACTGTTCCTGTTATCCTTAGCATTTACGACCTGTCCGGCCGAAAGGGCTGCAGCCGCAAGGGCGGCACTCTTCATAAATGATCTTCTGTTCTGCATCTTCTGTAATTTATAGTTCCTTGATTTTTATGTTCCTGTACCACACATTGTCTCCATGGTCCTGAAGGCCTAAATAACCCTCTTCCTGCAAATTGGCCCAGTCAGGATTCAAACCGGGGAACTTGGAACCTGCCACCAGTTCATTCCAGGCTTCTGTACCATACTCATACTCTACCACAACTTCCCCGTTCTGTATATGTTTCACATGTTTGTCCTTCACGATAAGTTCTATAACATTCCATTCACCTGCCCCATTGAAATTCTGGGGATTGGCAGGAATCAGGTCATAAAGCGATCCGGCCTGACGGTTTCCATCTTTCCCCAGTTTGGCATCGGGATGTTTGGCATTATCCAACACCTGCATCTCCGGAGCTGTCTGGTATATATACCTGTATTTTGGATCTTCCGAGCCCAGATAGAGAATACCTGAATTGCCGGCTGAGTCAATCTTCCATTCAAGTTTCAGGTGAAAATCAGAGAATTTCTTATCATAAACAATATCTCCTCTAGTGCCTTCCGCTTGAGGGCTGAAATGGAGCATTCCATCTTCCACAATCCACCTTTCAGGAAAATAGTCTTTCTGGAATCCCCGCCACCCATCGCTGGATTTGCCGTCGAAGAGCAGCACAAAGCCATCTTTCTTCTCCTCTTCAGTAAGATTATTCTGAGCCTGCAGGTTACAGCTGAAAAAAACCATCAGCAAACCGGCCACTACATGCAATGAAATTTTCTTTGTCATCATATTGATTTTTGAAGTTTAATATTAGAAATATTAAGAGACTTAAAATTGAGAAAACAATTCCAGATTAGCAAGTTGATTCGTACTGGATATTTTCGTAATTTACTACAAATTAAGTGCTCAGTCAATGAAAATCGGGGAAGACACCTTCGATCCTGACTATTTCATGTATGATCTGGTTCAACTGCAGGAACAACTTTTTTACTATGCCCTGCAGCTTACCGAGGACCGGGAAGATGCACTTGACCTTGTACAGGAGACCAGTTTCAAGGCACTGAAGAATCGCAACCGGCTGCACAATAATGACCACATCAGGGCCTGGCTCTACACCATTCTTAAAAATACCTATATCAACTACCTGAGAAGTAGTCATTACCGGCAGCTTACATACGACAGTGATGAACTCTATAACCATCCGGTTCAATCTGGAGGATCGAACGGAGCGCCCTATGATCAGCTTGAGAAAAAAGAGCTGTATGAAATTATCGAAATGCTGCCTGGTGCTTATGAAAAGCCGATCAAAATGTTCCTCTATGGTTATTCGTACAAAGAGATCGCAGAGCGGATGAATATTCCCATCGGTACTGTTAAGAGCAGGATACATCTTGGAAAGCAACAGATCCGCAGGGTCTATACCGCGTAATCAGATTGCACCGCAGGCATCCAATTTTTCTCCTTTCCTTCCCGCTTCACATTACATCAAAAGGAATTTGCTAATTTTGCTCCAATGAAAAAGGTAATACTTGCATCTCTCCTCTCCTTCATGGCACTGTTACTGGTGCACGGAGGACTTAAGCCGGGGGATAAGGCAGCATCGTTCTCTTTGAAAAGTGTGAATGGCGACACCATCTCTCTCTCCGATTACAGCAATCAAAAAGGTGTGATCCTGGTTTTTACCAGCATCCCCTGCCCCTTCTCAAAAGCCTATGAGCAGCGTATTATTGATCTTCACAACAAGTATGCTAGCCTGGGGTTTCCCGTAGTAGCAATCAATTCAAACAGTCCGGAAATATCTCCTGAAGACAGCTTCAGCCATATGAAACTTCGGACCCTGGAGAAGGGTTACCCATTTTCCTACCTGAAAGATGAAAAGGGGGAGGTCTGCAAGGCATATGGTGCCACCAGGACACCCCATGTTTATCTTCTCGATAATAGCAACAATCATTTTAAGATCGCTTACATGGGTGCCATTGATGACAATTCACTGGATTCCAGATCTGTATCGAACAGGTACCTTGAAAATGCCCTCAGGGCCCTTTCAGAAGGAGAGAGACCCGATCCGGCCACCACCAGGCCCATCGGTTGTATCATTAAAACAAAAGGTTTATAGATATGCACCTCAATACCATGGAAATCCTTGCAGCCTTTATGGTGCTGTTTGCGATTATCGATATCCTGGGTTCGATTCCGATCATCCTGGATATAAAGACAAAGACCGGCACTATTTACCCCGCCAAAACAACACTGGTGGCATTTGGTATCATGCTGCTCTTCCTCTTTATTGGTGAGCCTCTCTTGGCCCTGTTCGGAGTGGATATATCCTCCTTTGCCATTGCAGGTTCGATCATTCTCCTGCTGATGGGACTTGAGATGGTTCTTGGAATTCAACTCTTCAAGCACGAGTTGGGAGGAGGAGGAGCCATTGTTCCCATAGCCTTCCCCCTGATTGCCGGTGCAGGTTCCATTACAACACTTCTATCCTTAAGGGCTGAGTATCACATCATAAATATTTTAGTTGCACTTTCATTAAATATGATAATTGTCTATCTTGTGCTCCGGATCACAACCTTTTTTGAACGAATACTTGGACCAAACGGCCTGCATATTCTGAGGAAATTTTTTGGAATTATCCTGTTGGCCATTGCCATTAAGTTATTCTTATCAAATACGGGGATTGAGATACCTAAATAGTTAGAAATGAGGGGATTTATCTGGATAGTAGTGTTGATTGCTCTGACGGGATGTGGCAATAATGATCTCTCGTGGATCTCTATAAAAAATGATACAACCACACCTATTTATGTTCTTCCATACTCATCCGAATTCACCAATGCTGAGTGGATCCAACCTGGAGTATCGGATGACTTTTACTCCATTAGTTGTGACTGTATAGACGGATTTACCTATTTTTCATTCTATTACGACAGTCTGATTGTGCTCCTTAAGGATCATGATGATGAGCCCGTCAAATTCTACAAAGATGGCACCACTGTGAATTATAATTCTGCCCTCAACCCTTTTATCAATCCTGATGTGTGGCATATACAAGATTTTGACAGGGCCGTTTCGGGATCAGCTTTCAATACGCTTGAGGAGAAGCACATCTTTGAACACTACTTTTGCATTGAGGAAGAGAACGTGAAATCCCTTTGTGTTGAGGATGAGTCAGATCCTGGCCTTTAAAACATTGGCCATCTGTTCATTTGACAATGTCACCGGGTGGAACTTATGTGATGTACAGTCAATGACCTTTTGAACACCCTCCTCATTTAATCCGTATTCAGATAGCAGGGGTATCTCCAGAAGAGTTGTAAAATGAATCAGTTTCTCCTTGAACGCCTGCAGGTACTCCATATCCTGTTTGTATTTAAAGTCTGCAAAGACCTTGCTGATAATAATTAACTTCTTAATGGCCGGATGATCAGGCTGTTCCAGCAGGTTATCTATGGTTGTTGCAAAAACAGGAGCCATCAAAGAACCACAGGCCACACCATGAGGGATATGGTAAAATCCACCCAACGGAGATGCAAATCCATGCACCAGGCCAAGTCCGGCATGTGCAAGGGTAATCCCCGAAAACATGGCTGCCAGAGCCATTCCTGAACGCGCTTCAATGTTTTGTTCACCCTCCAGAAATGCCCTGAGCAGATACTTCTTGATCTGCTTTAATCCCTGCAGGGCCAGTGCATCTGTCATGGCATTGGCTCTTGTGGATAGATACGATTCCAATAACTGCGAAAAAGCATCCATACCGGAAGCAGCTGTTAATCCTGCTGGACAGGAGAGCATCATCTCCGGATCGATAATAGCCAATTCAGGAATGAAGTTATGGTGACGCAGCGATTTTTTAAAACCCTCTTCTCCAACCTCTGAAATCACTGCATTTTTGGTCATTTCACTTCCTGTACCTGACGTGGTTGGCATGGCGATAAAAGGGATCTTAAGGCCGGGATGTCTCTTCTCCCCCACACCCTCCAGATACTCACGGATACTTCCTTCCACGGGGATCATGGCAGAGATAGCCTTGCCGGCATCCATCACACTTCCACCCCCTACAGCCACTACCACCTCGATCCCTGAATGCCTGTACTTCTCAACGATCTGATCAATCAGCGAGGGTGATGGCTCTTGTGCTATAATTTCATGTTCCAGCTCCAAATTTACTGCTTTCAAACCGGAGATGATTTCATCGCTGTATCCAGAGTTTTGAATGGAATATGATCTGGTAAGCAGTAAAACCCTGTTACCCCTGGCATTCACTGCAGCGGCCAGTTCATTTCGCTTCCCTCTACCGAAAATTATCTCGGGAAGGGAGGAAAACTGAAAAGAGTCGATCATGGGATAAATGTTTCTGTAAATATAAAAAAAGTACGCTGTTCTCAATAGGGGTGATCAGCTGTCATTGGATGAACTGGTTTTGTTGAGAAAAAAGAGAAGATTCCTGTTGGTGTTACCGGATCTGTTACTATTTTTGAATTCATTGAATATGAATTCATTAATAGGAGACCAGATTTTATGAAAAAGCATCATCCACAAATTTACTCAAGGAGAAGATTTATTGGTACCACAGCCACAGGGATGGCAGGCATTGCTATGATCCCTTCTCTCACCTCATGTGCGAAACCTGCAGCAAACAGTGAAATCACCCTCGGTTTTATCGGACTGGGCCGCCAGGCCATGTTCCTTATGAATGGTTTTATCAATATTGAAGGAGTGAAAGTAGTTGCAGGTTGTGATGTGTATGGCCGTAAAAGAACCCGCTTTGAAAACAGGGTCAACGAGTTCTACAGTGAAGCCGAGCAGAAAGTTGAGGTAAAAACCTATGAAAAATACAGTGAACTGCTTGCAAGGAGAGATATCGATGCTGTGGTGGTAGCAACTCCCGATCACTGGCATGCACTGATTGCCATTGCAGCCTGTAAAGCCGGAAAGGATGTCTACCTGGAGAAACCGATGACCTTCACCATTAAAGAGGGTCAGGAGCTGGTCAAAACTGTTCGCAGCACAAACAGGGTATTGGGAATTGGAAGTCAGCAACGCTCCGATCCTAATTTTCAGCATGCCGTGAACATGGTTCAAGGAGGTGCACTGGGACAGCTGGAAAGGATCAATGCTTATGTGGGTGCTCCTCCTACCCCATATAATCTTCCTGAAGAGGTGCTGCCCGAAGACCTGAACTGGGACCTCTGGCTGGGACCACTACCCGGTGATATTCATTACAACAAGGAGCTGAATCCACCCATTACGCTGGATCCCCCACAGGATGAGCAGATCTGGGGAGGCTGGCGATGGTACAAAGAGATGGGTGGTGGTTTTACCACCGACTGGGGAGCCCATATGTTTGATATTGCACAGTGGGGAATGGGAATGGATGGAAACGGACCTGTGGAGGCGGCACCCATTGGAGACGGAACCGAGTATATGTCCTTCAGATACAAGAACGGGGTGATCATGACTTCCGAGCCATTTAATGAGCAATTTACCAAAGGGGTTAAGTTCCTGGGGGATAAAGGGTGGATCGAGATATCGCGTGAACACCACCTGGCTTCTGATGATTCCCTGTTACCTTCCCAACCCGAAGCAGAAGATGAAAAGGTACCCTATGAGACAAAAAGTTCACACCACCAGAATTTCATAGACGCGGTTCGCAACCGGGTGGACCCGGTGGTTCCGGTAGAGACAGGGCACAGTTCATGTACTGTATGCACCCTGGGAAACATTGCCTGTGAACTGGGGCATCCTATTCAGTGGGATCCTTCCACTCAAACCTTTGTGAATGATATAGACGGTGCCGCTGCTGCACTGCTGCACTACAAATACAGGGATCCCTATTCACTGTAACCACACTCTTTTAAGAGAAAAGGCTGTCTCATCCTCACTTTGAGACAGCCTTTTTTTTAACTTTATCTTAAAAAAATAAAAAGATGATCCCTTTTGAAGAACTACTTACCTGGAAAGAGGCTGGATCTTTTCCTGATGATATCCCCCCCCTGATACAGGCATTGCTGCTGGAATCGTCAGGTGACTGGGCGAGTGCTCACCGGATTGCGCAGAATGATCCCTCCATAGATGGATCATGGGTTCATGCCTACCTTCACCGTGTGGAAGGTGACCTGGGAAATGCATCCTACTGGTACCGCAGTGCCGAAAAGAGTCTGCCTGAAATCTCCCTGGATGAGGAGTGGGAGTATATTGCCATGGCACTGCTGGAAAAAAGCTGAAACAGCTAAAAGGATCGGCCCAACCTCTCCTCCAGCTTAAAAAAGCTGATGGCATCCTCCCGGAAGATCGCCCGGATCATCTCCCGGGCCA
>JAGLTY010000240.1 GCA_023135025.1 Bacteroidales bacterium
TATGTTCGTAATTCAGTTCAGATTGAGACCGGAGAGCTGGATCTGCTTTGTGAAGCGGCCAGACAGTTTAATGTTGCGGTTTATGTGGGAATAGTTGAGCGCGCAGCCAACAGGGGCGGACACAGCCTCTACTGCTCCCTGGTATACATCGACCGGGAAGGAGTGATCAGGTCGGTGCACCGGAAGCTGCAGCCCACCTATGAAGAGCGGCTTACCTGGTCGCCCGGTGACGGGCATGGCCTGCAGGTGCATCCGCTGAAGGAGTTTACTGTCGGGGGACTAAATTGCTGGGAGAACTGGCTGCCACTGGCAAGGGCCTCGCTATACGGACTGGGTGAGGACCTGCATGTAGCTGTCTGGCCCGGTTCCATCAGAAACACAGAGGACATTACCCGTTTCATAGCCAAAGAGGGCCGCTCCTTCGTGGTTTCGGTCTCGGGGCTGATGTATATTGAAGATATCCCGGCAAGCACTCCATACAGGGATGAGATCATCCGGGATGCGGTGGATCCACTTACCGATGGAGGATCCTGTATTGCGGGCCCTGATGGTGAATGGATCGTGGAGCCTGTGGTTGAGAAAGAGGGCCTCTTTACAGGCACCATCGATTTCAACCGTGTACTTGAAGAGCGTCAGAACCTGGATGTTTCGGGTCACTACTCCAGACCCGATGTCACCCGCCTGATCATTAACCGGGAGCGGCAGTCGACCGTTAGAACCGAAGATTAAAAACTTTTTCCGGAGCTGAATGAACATTTCTTAATTTCAAACGTTCTTATATAGGAATTACTCTTATTTAAGAATTTTTAGCATGAAATTAAACAGTGAACAGATCAATCAGAAACTGAAAGATGCAGGTCTGAAGGTTACCCCTCAGCGACATGCCATACTGGAAGCTGTCTGCAGACTGGGTAATCATCCCACAGCTGACATGGTTATTGACTATATCAGGAGAACCCATCCCGGTATCGCCACCGGAACCGTCTACAAAGTGCTTGATACACTGGTTGACAACCACCTGGTTCGCAGGGTAAAAACCGACAAGGATGCCATGCGGTACGATGCCATTATGGAGAGCCATCACCATATTTACTGTGCCGAAACGGAGAGAATTGAGGACTACTTCGATAAGGATCTGGACGAGATGCTCCAGGCTTACTTTCAAAAGAAGAATCTTCACAATTTTAAAATCGAAGGTATTTTCCTTCAGATCAATGGAAATTTTAACGATAACTCAAAATAATTAAATAACAGTTTAATCATTCAAAAACCAACAATTAAAATGGAAGAACAAGTTCAAGTAACAAGCATGCCACGTATTGGCGACAAGGCACCCGAATTCAAAGCCAAAACCACCCAGGGAAACATTCATTACCCATCCGATTATAAAGGAAGCTGGAGTATACTTTTTAGTCACCCGGCCGACTTTACCCCGGTCTGTACCACCGAGTTTATGACCTTCGCCACCCAGGAGGAGAAGTTCAACAAGGCCAATTGCAAACTGGTAGGTCTCTCCGTAGATGGTCTTTACAGCCACATCGCATGGCTCAGGAGAATCAAAGAGACCATGGAATTCAAAGGAATGAAAGATGTGGAGGTGAACTTTCCCCTTATCGAGGATATCACCATGGATGTGGCCAAACTGTATGGCATGATCCAGCCCAACGAAGACACCACCAAAGCTGTCAGGGCCGTATTTTTTGTTGATCCCGAAGGAGTCATCAGGACAATTATCTACTATCCACTGAGTGTTGGACGAAACTTTGACGAACTCTACAGGGTACTGATTGCCCTTCAGACCACCGATGCATTTGATTGTGCCACACCTGCCGACTGGCGTCCGGGTGACGACGTGATCGTTCCTCCCGCCGGATCGTGTGGAACCGCTGAAAACCGTATGGAAGGAAAAGAGGAGGGAGTTGAATGTATAGATTGGTTCTTCTGCACCAAGAAGGTCAGCGAAGAGACCGTCTGGAAAACTGTTCTTAAATAGGCACCGTTCCCTGAAAACACCAGATATTGGTCTGGTTAAAATTAAAAAGGCTGATCCCACATGGTTTCAGCCTTTTTAATCAGTAAACATGGCCTGATAGTCGGAATCCTCTTTGATCTTATTGATCAGGTACTCTTTGCAGAAATGGCGGCGCTTTCGCACATATCCCTCGCTACGAAAACCCAGCTGCTGAGCAATTTCCAAAGAGCTAAGATCCTGAGCGGTAAGTAGTAGTATCTTCTGACAATCTTCCGGGATTTTAACCAGGGTACGCTGATAAATGGCCATCCGTAAATCCTTGTCCTCTACCGGAGATGGTTCTTCAAATTCGATCCGCTCCTCCATATCCCGGTTGAGTGGATCGATATCTATCTTCTTGATCTTCCGAAGATGTTTCAGCCAGAGCAATCGTGCAATAGAATAGATATAGGTGGAAAATGCTGCATTGAGTTCGAAATCCTCATCCTTCCTTAACTTCTTGAATATCACAATCAAAGTCTCCTGAAAGATGTCTTCTGCATCTGATTCAGACCCAGCATTATGAAGGATCAGCTGCTTGACCGGGGTAAAGCTGTTCTTATATATATACTGCAGAACACGGTTATCCCGTTTTCTGAGTCCGGCTACTATTTCTTCATCCGACAGCCTTTTCACTTAAAGAGGGTTGCAATTTGATGAACGACAAATATAAAAATTATAAGGTTCTAAAGTCCCGTGATACGTGAAATCATCTTCTCAAGCGCTGCTGAGCAGACCGGGCAAAAGGCCGCATCGTTGGTATGCATCCGGCAATCAATCATCGGCCGAAACACCCCTTTGGCCACATATCCACCTCCCTCGTAAACTCCAACAATCTCCTCGTACGCTTCGTCAGGGGGAGTTGGAACGGGCGTTCCATCTGCAATCATATGCTTCCATTTTGAATCAAAATCGACCAGTGTGGTGAGGTTAGGGTTCCACGGCTCCACCTCAAGGGGGAAGTAATCATTATAGGCCACTGCCGAATTGAAATATTCATCTGCCAGTCCACCGAATGCATGTCCGAATTCATGGATCACCACCGCCCTCGATTGGAGGTTGTCAGCTGCAGAAATACTGTAGTGGTTATAGATGCCGCCACCTCCGTATTTATCTGTATTTACCAGAATATAGATCTGATCGTAGTGAGCACATGCCGCCACATCACAAACCGATCTGTAATCCATGGTGGTCATGTAGCGTTCAACTCCAAAAGTATAGAAGCTGGAATTCACCACAGTGTTTTTCCAGATGCCCTCTCCCGGATTGTCTGTACCAGAATCCTGACTGGCCGATTTTACCGCTCTGATATTGAAACGCTGCCTGTTGCTCTTGAATGGCTCCTCCGAGAAAATATAACCGGCCGAACGCCCGGCATCATCAATAAATTTATCCATCTCCTCTGCGGTATAACCCTCTGCAATGAAAAGAATATCCACCTTCTCTTCTGCTGTTCCGTTGATCTCAAGATCGACCGATTCAAATTGATAGGGATTCCCCGGATCCGAAAAGATCGATGCCGGATCGAGGGTAGTCGACCAGCTCTTCTGAAATGCTCCTGCTCTGTTGCGATCATGGATCTCCACTACCACACTGGCTTTTGGCCAGGGAAACCTGAGTACATGGGGATAAGCTCTTCTTACTCTCTGCGACTCTTCTGTGGTCTGCCATTCGCGGAACAAAGTACAATAGGTGTGGCTGAATATCATCTCACCGCTGGCCTCATCTTTCACTACAAATTTGTGATCGCCATAATCGAAAGGATCGATTAGATTGATTTACGGTCCACTGTAAAACTGCTCTTTCTTCACACCCGAAAGGGCATAGGAGGTCTCCTCTGCCGTTCCGGAAAACACCAGGTCGATCCGCATCACACCCTGGTCAAACAGCTGGTCAAAGACCTGGGTCTGGGCAGATTGAAAAACCATCAGCAGACAGATGGAACCAATTAGATAAAATGCATTTTTCATCACCTTATGATTTTGGGATAATAATCATCGCAATATAAGTGCTATTCCTGACTTAATATTGATAATTTAGTGTGTTAATTTTTGTGTGATAAATT
>JAGLTY010000241.1 GCA_023135025.1 Bacteroidales bacterium
GCTGACCAACTACAAACTGGTATGCAGACTTGTTGAGGGCAACTATCCCAGTTATAACTCTGTGATCCCCAGCGATAATCCTTATAAGATGAGCATCGATCGCCTGGCCTTCTATAATACATTGAAGCGGGTATCGGTCTTCTCCAACCAGGCCAGTAACCTGGTGAAGCTTTCTCTCACGGGCAATCAGTTGAATATCTCTGCGCAGGACATCGATTTCTCCATCTCGGCCACCGAAAGACTCAGCTGTCAATATGAAGGAGAGGATATGGAGATTGGCTTCAAATCAACTTTTCTGATTGAAATCCTGGCAAATCTGGCTTCTGACGATGTGGTGCTGGAGATGAGCGATCCTACACGTGCCGGGATCCTGTTGCCTTCTGAAACGCAGAATGAGAGCGAAGATACCCTGATGCTCCTGATGCCTATGATGATAAATGCATAACGCATGAGGCTTAATCTGAAGAATCCAATTATTTTTTTCGATCTCGAGACCACCGGAATCAATATAGCATCTGACAGAATTGTTGAGATCTCCTATCTGAAGGTAGATCTGAACGGGAATGAAACCTCCAAAACCATGCGTGTGAATCCCGGCATGCCCATTCCTGAAAAGGTGGTAGCGATTCACGGGATATCCAATGAGGATGTGAAAGATGCGCCCACCTTCAATGAGGTGGCAAAAAGTATTGCCAGGGATTTTGAAGGGTGCGACCTGGCCGGATACAATTCTGTGAGGTTTGATATACCCCTTCTGGCGGAGGAGTTCCTGAGATCGGGTGTGGAAATTGACATGAAAAGGAGGAAATTTGTAGATGTGCAGGTGATCTTTATGAAAATGGAACCCCGGACGCTCTCTGCTGCTTACAAGTTTTTTGCAAATAAAGAGTTGAGCAATGCCCATTCGGCGGAGGCCGATACCCTGGCCACCTATGAAGTGCTGCAGGCGCAGCTGGACCGATATCCCAACCTGGAGAATGATA
Source organism: Bacteroidales bacterium (assembly GCA_023135025.1). Classification (GTDB taxonomy): domain Bacteria; phylum Bacteroidota; class Bacteroidia; order Bacteroidales. The sequence continues at coordinate 984 of JAGLTY010000241.1, forward strand.
TCGGGAAGCTTGCCGAGTTCTCGGCCTATACGCGCAATGTGGATTTTGCCGGGAGGATTGTTTATAATGAGGACGATGTGGAGGTGTTCAACTTCGGGAAACATAAGGGCAAACCAGTAAGTGAAGTGCTGGATAAAGATCCGGGCTATTATGGCTGGATGATGAATGGAGATTTCCCTCTCTATACCAAAAAAGTACTTACCAGTATCAAGCTGAGTTCCATTAAGAAATAGCCTTATGAAGATCATCTGCATTGGGCGGAATTACGTTGCTCACGCCAGGGAGCTGAACAACGAAGTCCCCGACAATCCTGTTTTCTTTATGAAGCCGGACTCTGCTCTGGTCACAGCCAACCGTCCCTTTTTCTATCCCGAATTCTCAAATGATGTCCATCACGAACTTGAGGTGGTGATCCGGATCAACAGATTGGGGAGGAGCATTGAGGAGCAGTATGCCAGCCGCTATTTTAACGAGGTCGCCCTTGGAGTTGATTTTACGGCCCGTGACCTGCAGGCGGAACAGAAGAAGAAGGGACTGCCCTGGGAGATTGCCAAGGCCTTTGATTACTCAGCGCCCATCAGTGAATTTTTCCCGTTGGATAAATTCGGAGATATTCACAACCTTTCGTTCAGGCTGGATCTGAACGGTAAGACCGTCCAGGATGGAAATACCTCATTGATGATCTTTAGTTTTGAGAAGATCATTGCCTACGTTTCCCGTTTCATGACTCTTAAGACAGGCGATCTGATCTATACAGGTACACCGGCAGGAGTGGGTCCGGTTGCCATCAACGATCGCCTGGAAGCGTATCTGGAAGGGGATAAATTGATGGATTTCCCCGTGAAATAGTGGAACAACACAACTATACGGTTAAAAGGATCTCTCTTGAAAAAGTTTCATCCTTCCTGGTCTACCGGACGAAAGAGGCCATCCTGGTTGATTCCGGCAACAGCGGTTCTGAGGAGAAGATACTTGATGCCCTTGGAAGGGCAGGGCTTGAACCGCGTATGTTGAAACTCCTGATCCTCACCCATGCTCATTTCGACCATGCAGGCTCTGCAAGCAAATTGAAAGAGCTTACAGGGTGCAAGATTATGGTCCACCATTCAGAAACAGAGCGGCTTAAGGCAGGATTCACCACCATTCCCAGCGGGACCCGGTGGAAGGCAAAGTTGCTTGTTGGTTTGGGCAGGACCTTTGCACGGCATATAGGAAAATACCCCGGTGCGGAACCGGATCTGCTGGTGAAGGATTCATTGGACCTGGAGGAGTTTGGCTTTGCAGGCAGGGTGATCCATACCCCGGGACATACCCATGGTTCCATGGTTGTATTGATGGAAGGCGGAGAGCTCTTTGCAGGGGATACACTTTTTGGTGTGGAAGGAAAACAACATTTTCCACCCTTTGCTGAGGACCTGCCTGCCCTGCTTTGTAGCTGGAAGCTCATACGTACTCTTCCGTTCAAAACCATCTATCCCGCACATGGCATGTACTTCAGCAAAGAGAGTTTCCTTAACGAGTATGATCAGGCCCTGAAGAAGTACTCGAAATAGAAACTTACTTCGATTTCTTGACATCTTTTTTTACGGTCTTTCATACCTGCCTTGTCCTCATCAACTTGCTGGGACTAATAATCGCTTTGATCCTAAGCCTTTACCTGAATTTGTATGTATTGTATTGTTTGGCTATCTCACGCATTTTAACAAATGAATCCAGTAATTAATAAAACATCTTTTGGATCTATTACCGTGAATGGGGAAAGTTATGATCATGACATTATTATTTCCCTTGATGGAAAGATTAAGAAGCGAAAAAAGAAACTTTCCAAGGCAGTCTATGGTACATCACATCACATGTTAAGAAAGGATTTAGGGAAGTCCGAGATATTTCAAACACCTATGGAGGGAAAGGCAACATCCACCTGTGCATTGCAACATGAAGAGTAAGACTTCTTTTGTTGTACAGTAAGAAAAAATTGTTGTAATTTTGTTAGACTTAACGTATTCCCGTATCTCGAGGGAATTGAGTGAACCTTCTTTTTTACCATTTTGGCATTATTTAAACGGATTTTTTGAAAAACTTTAAATCATAGAAATGGAAAAGAATACAGTAAGTGTGATAAAAGCAGATGTTGGCGGATTTGTTGGCCACTCAGCAATGCACAATGATTTAATTGTGACGGCTGAAAATCGATTAAGCGACGAGCAGAAAAATGGGAAGATTGTTGATTTTCATGTAACTGCCTGTGGTGATGATCTTGAATTAATCATGACACATCTCAAAGGGGAAGAAAACGAAGAGATCCATAAAATGGCGTGGGAGATATTTGAGGATTGTACTGAAGTTGCAAGGAGTCTTAAACTTTACGGAGCAGGTCAGGATCTGATAGCAGATTCTTTTTCAGGCAATATCAAAGGTATGGGACCAGGAATAGCCGAGATGGAGTTTGAGGAAAGAGAGTCAGAACCAATTCTTATATTCATGGCTGACAAGACGTCATCAGGAGCCTGGAATTTACCACTCTACAAAATGTTTGCTGATCCGTTTAACACACCTGGACTTATCATTTCAACCAGTTTGCATGCTGGTTTCAGGTTTGAGGTACATGATGTGAAGGAACGAAAACGCATATTTTTTAATACTCCGGAAGAGTTGTATGACCTACTTGTATTTATTGGTGCTACAGGGCGGTATATGATTAAGGCTGTGTATACCAAAAATGGTGATATTGCTGCTGTTACTTCAACAGAGCGGCTGGCGCTCATAGCTGGCAAATATGTTGGTAAAGATGATCCGGTATGCATCGTAAGAAGCCAGGGGAGTTTTCCGGCTGTTGGAGAGATTCTGGAACCATTCACTATGCCTCATATAGTTGAAGGCTGGATGCGAGGATCTCATTATGGCCCATTAATGCCTGTTCCTGTAGAGAATTCTACTCCCAGTCGGTTTGATGGTCCTCCACGAGTAATTTCACTGGGCTTCCAGCTTGCTTATGGGAAACTTATAGGTCCACGTGATATGTTTAACGATCCGGGATTTGATGAATCTCGAAAAATGTGCAATATTCTGGCTGACCAGCTTCG
>JAGLTY010000242.1 GCA_023135025.1 Bacteroidales bacterium
GGCAGCACCAATCACCAGAATATTGTCCATAAATAGTAGGATTAATGTATGGATACGAAATTAGGTTTTTCTGTCCCTCAAAAAAAATGATAAAAAACATCATTTTATAATTAAATTTCCATCGCGTAATGAGGTACTGTTTCACCATATGTCTGTTGTTATCACTGGTTGCAGTGGAGGCACAGGAGTACCAACCGGTCATTTACCAGGCTTACCTGCTTGAGGAGATGGAGAGCTGGAAAGAGGTGATGAACCAGATGGAGCAGGACTTTTCACAAACTTCCGATCCGGCCCTGCTTTACGATCTGCTGGAAGCGGAATATGGATATACCGCCTGGCTGGTATCGGTAAAGCGGAAAAAAGAGGCAGAAGAGTTGTTAAAGAGAGCTCAAAGGCACATGACCATGCTGACTGATATGAAACTGGATGATGCAAGGGTCTACAGCCTGAAAGGAGCTTTTTACGGATTCCAGATAATGCTTGAGCTTCGCAGGGCTCCTTCATTGGGGCGATTGGCCAGGGAAGCCAATGAGATAGCTTTTAATCTGGATCCGGAGGAGCCACAGGTATGGCTCGAGAAAGCCAATATGGACTATTACAGACCGGCCATTTTCGGGGGGGGCAAACGCAAAGCGGTACCTATGTATGAAAGAGCAGTAGAGTTGTTTGAATCATCTCCGGGGCGCACCCATGAGAACTGGCTCTATATAAATTGCCTGGCTGGATTGGGAATCGCCTATGAAAAAGCCGGAAAGATTGCAGAAGCCGGTGGGGTATACAGAAAAATTCTGGCACTGGAACCAACCTTCAAGTGGGTGAGAGAGGAGCTTTATCCCCGTTTTAGGGAAAAGCATCCGGGAAATTGACACCCACTCCAATTCCATTTTCTATATTTGTGCAAATTGTTCAGCACAAAGTAATAAGCACTATATGAATCAGAATATCAGAGTAAGATTTGCACCCAGTCCCACAGGCCCTCTCCATATCGGTGGGTTACGCACTGCTCTTTTCAACTATCTGTTTGCCAGGAGGAACGGAGGTGTTTTTATCCTCCGTATTGAGGATACCGATCAGACAAGGTTTGTGGATGGGGCAGAGGATTATATTATTGAATCGCTGGAGTGGTGTGGGTTGATTCCCGACGAAGGTCCCCGCCAGGGGGGCGGTTTTGGACCCTACAGGCAGTCGGAACGAAAGAGTAAGTATAAGAGGTATGCTATGCAACTTCTGGAGAGTGGACATGCTTACTACGCTTTTGACACACCTCAGGAGTTGGATAGTATGCGAAAGGAGTACGAATCGCGTGGTGAGACATTTGTTTATGATGCCAGGGTACGTGAATCGCTGAAGAATTCGCTGACCATAGAGCCTCAGGAGGTGGAAGAGATGATTGCCTCCGGTAGGCCTTATGTAATCAGGTTCCGTTTTGAATCCAATGAGGAGATTGTTATGCAGGATATGGTCCGGGGCGAAGTGGTGGTCAACAGCTCTACCCTGGATGATAAAATACTATTCAAGTCGGACGGAATGCCCACATACCACCTGGCCAACGTGGTGGATGACAACCTGATGGCCATCTCCCATGTGATCCGTGGCGAAGAGTGGCTGCCTTCACTTCCACTCCATGTATCACTCTACCGTGCATTTGAATGGGAACACCTGATGCCGAAATTTGCTCATCTGCCCCTTATCCTGAAACCAACCGGGAAAGGGAAACTGAGTAAAAGGGATGGTGAAAAGGGTGGCTTCCCGGTCTTTCCGCTGGAGTGGAAAGATCCCATTTCAGGAGAGATCTCTCCGGGTTACCGCGAGGAGGGGTACCTTCCCGAGGGGTGTATTAACATGCTGGCGCTGCTGGGATGGAACCCGGGAACCGAACAGGAGCTCTTCTCGCTGGACGAGCTGATCAAAGAGTTTCAGCTGGAGAAGGTGGGTAGATCGGGCTCGAGGTTCGATCCCGAAAAAACAAAATGGTTCAACCACCAGCACATACAGCTGATGGAGGATGAGGAGCTGATCCCGGCCTTTCAAGCGGTACTGAAAGTCAACGGTGTGGATACCGATGAGAGCAGGGTTGAGTTGCTTGTGCCGATCATCAAACCCAGGATCGATTTTATCCATGAAGTGTGGGAGGAGTCGTGGTTCTTTTTTCATGCACCTGACACATATGACCCTGATGTGGTGAAGAAGCGCTGGAAAGATGATACACCCGGGAAAATGGAGCAGCTGGCTGAGGCTCTTGAACAGTGTGAGCCATTTACAGCAGAATCTGTTGAAACTGTTGTTAAAGGTGTAATCACCAAGAACGAATGGGGGATGGGTGCCATCATGAATGCATGGAGGCTGTTGCTGGTAGGCGCTGCAAAAGGGCCCGGACTTTTTGATCTTGCAGCTTTCCTCGGCAGGGATGAGGTGATCGGCAGGATGAGAAAAGGGATCAGAAAGATTGTCAAATAATATTAGAATAGAGCAAATCATGGGAACAGACCAAAAGAGATATATCAATATACACGGGCACAGACAGGCCAATACTATTGAGGAGTGGGTGATGATGAACCTTATGGCGAAAGATTTTCCTCCCGACGATATTGAAAACGGATACTATTCTGTAGGCTTCCACCCCTGTAACATTGGCAAGGTAGACGAACAGGAGACACTGGATAAGGTCCGTATGGCTTTGGAACACCCCCGTATACTGGCTGTAGGCGAGATCGGGCTTGATAAATCCTTAGAGACACCGATGGAGGAGCAGGTGAGGATCTTTGAAAAGCAGGTGGAGATTGCCGAGTCGGCCAATCTTCCGGTAGTGCTGCATGTGGTCAGATCGTTTAACGAGATGGTCGGTTTTATGAAGGCACATCAGCCTGTGGTGTCCATGATCATTCATGGATATAACGGTAGTGCTCAGATGGCAGATGAGCTGGTGAAAGCCGGGTTCCTGATCTCATTCGGGGAAGCCATTACCGGAGAGCATTCAAAGATCATAGAGGCCCTTCAGAGGGTCCCGGTCGAGATGATGTTCCTGGAGACCGATGAGGGGGATATGGATATCAGGGAGCTCTACCAGTTTGCAGCTGAGGTGAAGGGGATCTCAGTGGACCACCTTCGTGTACAGATTTTTGAAAATGCCAGGACCCATCTTTCCAGATTTAACAACTTTATTTGATCCCCTATCTGATGAATCTTACCGGACCACATCCCGGCTGGCAGGAGCGTACCATTCAACTACTGGGCGAAGAGAAATTCACCAGGCTTCAAAAGGCAAATGTTCTGGTGGCCGGCATGGGTGGGGTGGGATCAGTGGCAGCTGAGATGATCTGTAGAAGCGGAGTGGGAAAGATGACCATTATCGATGGGGACACTGTTCAGCCGGGAAATATTAACAGGCAGCTCCCGGCCACCCATAGCACGCTTAATCGGGAAAAAGCAGTGGTGATGGGAGAACGGTTGAGGGATATCAATCCAGGTCTGGAACTGACAGTAATCAACCAATTTATAAGGGAAGAACAGATTCCGGAGATCCTTAAAACACCCTTCGATTATGTGGTTGATGCCATCGATACACTTTCACCCAAGATTTACCTGATCTACCATACAGTTCAGCGGGGACTGAAGCTGGCCAGCTCCATGGGCTCGGGAGGAAAATTGGATCCTTCGCAGATCGGGGTGGCCGATTTCGGCGATACCTATAACTGCAAACTGGCCTATCTGCTGCGTAAGAAACTTCGCAAACTGGATGTACACGGAGGATTCAAGGTGGTATTCTCCACCGAACAGGTTCTCAAAGAGATGATTATCCCCGTGGAGGGAGAACCCAACAAGAAATCGACTGTGGGAACCAACTCCTATATCCCGGCCATTTTTGGCTGCACCCTGGCCTCTATTGTGATCCGGGATCTGGCAGGTGAATAACTTTTCTCAACTTTTGTGCAACCTATCGGTGTCTCTTGCCGTTTAATAGCTAGACCAATTTGTAACTAAAATCAAAAAACCATGAAAAAGTTGATATTTATTGCTGTGGCATCGTTCTTCCTTGTACAGGTTTCAAATGCACAGCTGTTCG
>JAGLTY010000243.1 GCA_023135025.1 Bacteroidales bacterium
AATTCGGGGAGGCAATCCGACAGCAAACAAGACGGATCAACCTCTTCTCGCTGGCAAGGCTTATGGCCCTCGTGTCACTGATCTGGATGCTGGTGCTTGGAGTCAGGGAGAATGAACTAATATTCTATATGCTCGCGCTCCTGATGCTCATTCTGTTTCTTTCCATGGTAACCATATTCAACAAACACAAAGGAGAGAGGGAACTGCTCCGGCAACTGAAAATGCTCAATGAGAAGGAGCTGGCCTGCCTGGACCACGATTTCCACGATCTTCCCAACGGCTCGGAACATGCCGATGCATCACACCCCTGGTCGCACGACCTGGACCTCTTTGGAACGGGATCACTGTTTCAGTACCTCAACCGCACCTCCACACAGGAGGGCAACCGGCAACTGGCAGAAATACTCACCACTGAACCTGCAACGGCCAAATCCATAGAGCAACGGCAGAGGATTATCGCCGATCTGAAGGATCGGATCGATTTCAGGCAATACTTTACTGCCCGTGGCCACCTGGTGGAAGAGAATAAAGAGGACATCGGAGATATTTCACATTGGCTCAATTCATCTGCCTATATCAGGAAACACAGGTGGCTGTTCTACCTGGCCCTCCTGGTTAGCACACTTACTGTCGCAATTATCATCGGGGGGATATTTGATACCACCAGATTCTGGTACCTGTTGTTCCTGTTTCTGTTCAACCTTACCCTGCTTTCACCCTTCCTGATGCGTACCAACCGATACCAGGCTGTCATATCAAAGAAACATTTGTTGCTGAAAGGATATGCACAACTTCTGAAAACCATTGCCGGTCATTCATTCAACCATGAAGAGCTGACTTCAAGGAGTCTGCAGGCCCGGAAAGGGATGAAGGTAGTGAGGCAGCTTTCCAGATTGCTCAATGCTTTTGACCAGAGGCTCAGCATGCTGGGGGGGGTGATCTTCAATGGTTTTTTTCTGTTCGATTTTATCATGATGCACCTCCTCGAACGCTGGAAAATGAAGAACCAGCAACAGATCCTGGGGTGGATCGAGCTGACCGGGTGGATCGATGCCGTGGTCAGCCTGGCCGGCTTTGCCTGGAACCACCCTGATTTTATTCAGCCCGCTATTGGTGAAGAGGTGAAAGCAATGGAACTGTCAGGCCTGGGTCACCCCCTGATCCCTGATGGGAAAAGGGTGGTTAACAACCTGGGGATCACCAATGAAAAAATTGTGGTCATTACAGGGGCCAATATGGCCGGGAAATCCACCTTTCTGCGCTCTCTGGGTGTAAATATGGTACTGGCCTATGCAGGCTGTCCTGTTTGTGCCACCCAATTCCGCTGCGGATTTCTGGGGCTCCATTCCAGTATGCGTACGGCCGATTCGCTGAAGGATGAGGAGTCCTATTTCCTGGCGGAGATCAAGAAACTCCATTTGATTGTGCAGGAGATGGAGAGTGGTAAGCCCATGCTGATCCTGCTCGATGAAGTGCTGAAAGGAACCAATACCACCGATAAAAAACTGGGATCGGTGGGATTGATACGCAAGTCTTTGAAATACCCTATCCGCTGTTTTATAGCCACACATGACCTTTCGCTGGGGGAGCTTGAAAAGGAGCATACAGGCGATGTGGTCAACTACTGTTTTGAGAGCTATATCAACGAGATGGAACTAACCTTTGACTACACCATCCGTAAAGGGATCGCAACCAATATGAACGCCTCTTTCCTGATGAAAAAGATGGGAATTATGGATTAACCCGATCCCGATGACCGAACAGAGAGATCTACTAGTCCAATCTGAAACCCTCTCCGTCACTGAACGGATCATCACCGGTTTTTCAGACCTGGCCTGGGGCACCCCGCTGCTGGTACTGCTGCTGGGGGGCGGACTCTTCTTTCTGCTCTACTCAAGAATGCTCCCCTTCAGATATTTCCGTCATGCCTTTGCCATCCTGCTGGGCAGGTATGATGATCCCAGTGAACCCGGACATATCAACCATTACCAGGCGCTCTCCACTGCGCTGGCAGCCACCGTGGGTATGGGTAATATCACCGGGGTTGCCCTGGCCATTACCATGGGCGGACCGGGTGCCATCTTCTGGATGTGGGTGAGTGCACTGCTGGGTGTAACCACCAAGTACTTCACCTGCACCCTGGCCGTAATGTTCAGGGGACGCGACTCCAGCGGGGAGTTGCAGGGCGGACCCATGTATGTGATTGTGGAGGGGTTGGGACGGAACTGGAGACCCCTGGCCATCTTCTTCTCACTTATGGGAATGATCGGTGTACTGCCCATGTTCCAGGTGAACCAGCTGACCCAGGTGGTCCGGGACGTAGTGCTGATCCCCAACCATGTGGAGGTGGGATTCACCTCAAACCTGCTCTCCGGACTTATTGTGGCGCTACTGGTAGGTGTGGTGATTTTCGGGGGCATCAAACGGATCGGAAAGGTCACCGGACGGATGGTTCCCTTAATGGTTGCCCTCTATGTGGTGTTGGTCCTCTATATCATATTCTCAAACACGGAGAACATCCTTCCCAGCTTTGCCCTGATCTTCCGGGATGCCTTTACCGCCAAGTCGGTACTTGGGGGATCACTGGGTGCACTGGTAGTCACAGGAGTAAGACGAGCCGCCTTCTCCAACGAGGCAGGAATCGGGACCGCCCCCATGGCGCACGGTGCTGCCAAAACCAACGAACCGGTACGGGAGGGACTTGTAGCCATGCTGGGACCGGTGGTCGATACCATTGTTGTCTGCACCATGACCGCCCTGGCTCTGATTATTACAGGTGTCTGGAATGCAGGTGAATCGGACGGGATCACCATGACCGCCGATGCTTTTGAGCAGGCCATGCCGGGAATAGGCGCCTACCTGCTCACCATCTGTGTGGCTGTCTTCTCGCTCTCCACCATGCTCTCCTTCCCCTACTACGGTACCAAATGCTTCTCCTTTATATTTGGAGCAAAACAGAGCTATATCTATAAGTGGTTCTACCTGGTCACCATCCCGATGGGTGCCACTGCCACCCTGGGCACCGTGGTGGGCATCTTTGACGGTGCCTACGCCCTGATGGCCTTCCCCACCATGATTTCTGCCCTGCTTCTCTCACCCCATGTGGTCAGGGCTTCCAAAGACTATTTCAAGCGTCTGAACAGCAATCTATCCTATGGAAAAGATTAAATTATGGATAAAAGGTTACCGGATTGTCCTGCTCTTTGCACTGGCCAAACTTGTGGTACATATGCTAACAGCCACCAACTATGGCTTTCAGCGCGATGCATACCTCTATATGGCACAATCGAAACATCTCGACTGGGGCTTCTTCAGCACCCCGCCACTGGTGGCCTTTGTGACGCGGATACACACCCTGGTATGGGGAGATAGCCTGCTTGCCGTCAGGCTGCTGCCGGCACTGATCGGGGCAGCCTCTCTCTTTATGGCCGGATGGCTGATCAAACAGCTGAAAGGGGGAGTCACGGCCCAGGTGATCGGGCTCACTGCCATCTTCCTGTCGCCCGCCTTCCTCAGAACCTCTACCCTGCTCCAGCCGGTGGTCTTTAACCACCTTTTCTGGCTGCTGGCAGCGGTGATAGTGTTCCAGCTTGTACGAAAACAGGAGCCCAGGCAGCTGCTCTGGCTGATACCAGTTCTGGGACTGGGCTGGCTGGCCAAATACTCCATTATCTTCTACGCCTCTGCTCTGTTGACGGCCCTTTTAATCAGCCCCCATAGAAAATTACTCTGGTCCAGGTACTTGCTCTGGACAGTGGCAGGCGGATTGCTGCTGATCCTGCCCAACCTGCTCTGGCAGCACCAGCACAACTGGCCGGTGATCTCCCATATGACCGAACTGCAGGATACCCAGCTGGGCAACATGGTCCTGAAGGATTTTCTGTTCGCACAACTCCTGATGCACCTTCCGGCCATCCCGGTCTGGACCGGGGGATTGATCTGGCTGATTTTCAACCGCAAACACCGTGATTTCAGGCTCTTTGCATGGGCCTTCGGGCTCACCCTCCTGCTGATCATCCTGCTCAATGGCAAGTTCTACTATACCATTGCAGC
>JAGLTY010000244.1 GCA_023135025.1 Bacteroidales bacterium
ATCACCTGGTCAATGAACGAGGACTCCTTGATCCGGTTCTCAATGGGCTGTGGGGCCACAAATTTACCGCTGGAGAGCTTGAATATTTCCTTCTTCCGGTCGGTTATCATCAGGAATTTTCCATCCTCCAGGTGACCCACATCGCCGGTATGGAACCACCCCTCCTCATCAAATACACTTTTGGTCTGTTCTTGATCTTTGTAGTAACCCAGCATCACGCAGTCGCCCTTGCAGAGGATCTCGCCATCACCGGCAATTTTCAGCTCCACACCATCGATAACGGTTCCCACCGAGCCCAGTTTACAGCTTCCCTTTTCGGTGCGGTTGATGGTGATAATGGGAGAGGTTTCGGTGAGACCGTACATATTGATGATTTTGAGTCCACTGGCCCAGAAGATACGCTCCAGTCTTGGTTGAAGAGCGGCTCCTCCACATCCCACCAGTTTGGCGTGGCCACCCAGGGCTTCCCGCCATTTGCTGAAGATCATCTTGTCCGCAATCTTCATCTTCTGGTAGTAGAACCAGCTCTTTTCACCATGGGGTTGATATTGCAGTCCCAGCTTCACGGCCCAGAAGAAGATCCGCTTCTTCATACCAGTGAGGCTTCTCCCTTTGGCAATCACATTGTCGTAGATCTTCTCCAGGATTCTGGGGACAGCGTCAAAGCCTGTGGCCTGGATCTCTTTCAGGTTAACTGCAATGGTTCCCATGTTTTCGGCGTAGTAGATGCAGGCCCCCGAATACTGGGTCTGGTAATTGCCCAGCCTTCCTCCCACATGACATAGCGGGATAATGGCGAGATAGCGGTCGGTCTCATTGAGTTTAAATACACCAGAAGCAGCCAGGAAGTTACTTACCAGGTTTTTGTGGGAAAGCATCACTCCCTTCGATCTGCCTGTGGTTCCCGAAGTATAGATAATGGAGATCAGGTCGTCGGGGACAATCTCCTTTTTGATGGCCTCCAGCCTCTCTTTTGTTTTTTCTGAGGCATTTTTCCCCTTCTCCACCACATCGCTCCAGTGGGTAGCTCCTTCAATGGTATCAAAGGTAAAAAAGTGCACCACCTCTTTGATCTTTATTGATTCCGGCTGAATCATCTCATACAGTTTCTGGTCGGAGACGATCACCATTCTGGCGTCGGAGTGCTTTATGATATAGTTGTACTCTTCAGCGTTCATGGAGGTATATACCGGTACATGAACCACCCCTGCCATGGACATACCCATATCCACAAAGTTCCATTGGGGCCGGTTGTTGGTAACGGTCATGATTTTGTCACCCTTTTTGAAACCCAGTTCCAGCAGTCCGTATGCAAACTGGTGGGCTATTTCACTGTACTGTTCCGAAGTGTAGAATTTCCAGTTACCATCGATTTTCTCTGACAAAGCGTTATTACCTGGAAAATCGGTGGTAAATCTTTCCAGCAGATCAAAATTGCGTGTTGGGACCATGATTTATGAGTTGATGGTTTCCCGCAAGATAATCAATCTTAATGAAACAGGAGGGTCCTAATAGTAGCCGCTACCGTCCCAACAGTGGGTACACAACTTCTCTTTTGGGAGCCCGATGGCCTCAATCAGATCGCCCAGGTCCTGGTACATCAGGGAATCGATTCCCAGATTTTTGGCGATCTGCTCTACCATTTGCCGGTACTTCTCGGTGGAGGGATCGGCATACTCCTCCAGATTGACCTCTTCGCCCTCCAGCTGTTTGATCGCCTTCCGGGTGGCCAGCTCCATAGGGGACCTCGATTGAGAGAAATTCAGGTAGTTGCAGGGGAAGGTGAGTGGCGGACATGCAATGCGCATATGAATCTCTTTGGCGCCGGCCTGACGAAGATCGGCAGTATTGTCCTTCAGCTGGGTCCCCCTCACAATGGAGTCGTCGAGGAACACCATACATTTTCCCTCTATCATCGCTTTGTTGGGGATCAGCTTCATTTTGGCCACCAGGTCGCGCATATCCTGGTGCTGGGGCATGAAACTTCGGGGCCAGGTTGGGGTATACTTGGAGTATGCCCGTTTATAGGGAACGCCGTTGTAGTTACCATAACCGATGGCATGGCCTACACCCGAATCGGGTATCCCGCAAACAAAATCGGGTTTCACCGGATCTCTTTTGGCCAACGCAGCTCCGCAGCGGTACCTTACCTCATCCACATTGATCCCTTCATAATAGGAGGGGGGATAACCATAGTATACCCATAGGAAGGCGCAGATTTGCATCTTTTCGCCAGCAGGTTTCAATGTGCGGTAGCCTTCAGGAGTGATCTCAACAATCTCTCCCGGACCGAGGTAGTACTCAATTTCATAACCGTTATTTGGGAAAGCACAGGTCTCCGATGCCACCGCATAGGCCCCCTCCTTTTTTCCGATGATGGTTGTTGTCCGGCCCAGCTTGTCCCGTGCTGCAATGATCCTGTCAGGAGTGAGGATCAACAGGGTACAGGATCCTTTGACCTTATTATGGACGTTCTCAATGCCAGCCACAAAATCGTTCTCCTCACACACCAGGTTTGCCACCACTTCGGTGGGATTGACATTGCCCTGGAAGTTCTCTGTGAAATGACCTTTGTTGTTGAGGAAATGTTTTTCAAGCTCATCAATATTGACTATGCGGCTCACCGAGGCAATGGCGAATCGTCCCATATGTGAATTGAACATGATGGGTTGGGGATCGGTGTCGCTGATAATTCCGATACCACTTTTCCCGCTGAACTTTGCCAGGTCGGGGTCAAATTTCGTTCTGAAATACCCATCCTCCAGGCTGTGAATCGATCTTCTGAAACCATCATTTTCGTTGTAGAATACCATCCCGGCCCTTTTGGTACCCAGGTGAGAGTGGTAATCGGTTCCGTAAAACACATCGTAGACGCAATCCTGTTTGGCAATTGCCCCAAAGAAGCCGCTCATAATTGGAAATAGTTTTAGGTTCCTAGTCAGGCTAAAACTATGCATTTAAACTGTGAATGCAAACTAATTTTAAAGCAACTATAGATGGGCAGCTTCCCAGCCGATTAATGCCGTTTTTCTCTCTAAACCCCACCTGTAACCGTTGATCTCTCCGGTTTTCCGGACCACCCGGTGACAGGGAATCAGAAAGGCCACCGTGTTTTTACCTATGGCACCCCCTGTGGCCTGGAGTCCCCGCGGATTATTGATATGTTCTGATACTGTCTGGTAGGAGACCAGCTCTCCAAAGGGGATCTTCAACAGGGCTTCCCAAACTTTCAGCTGGAAAGGGGTCCCTTTTACAAGGAGGTTGAGGGGGCGTGTCGGCTTCAGTGAAAAGAGTCCCTCTGCCATGGGGCCAGTAAACCGGGGATTGTATTTGAGCTCCGATTCGCTCCATTGATGATGCAGCGCTGTCGAGGCCTCCTCTTCATCATCTGTAAACTCCAGGGCACAGATACGTTGTTCTGAACTGATGGCCAGAATATATTTCCCAAAGGGGCCATGGTGAAACCCATAGTGGATGTTGATTCCTCTTCCCGATCTCCTGTACTGCCCGGGGGTCATACCTTCCATATTAATAAAGAGATCGTGGAGGCGGCCGGTACCGGAGAGTCCGGCTTCAAATGCAATCTCCGAAAGGGAGAGATCTTCTCTTAACTGCTCCCTGGCGTACTGAAGGGTGAGGTACTGCAGGAACTTTTTGGGAGAGATTCCGGCCCACCGCGTAAAGAGCCGCTGGAAATGGTAGGGACTCATGTTCACATGGGCAGCAATCTCCTCCAGGGAGGGTTGACTGGTGTGGTGCTCCCTTATATAATGAATGGCTGATTCGATACGCCGGTAGTCAAGGTCGGCCTGGTTGATGTTCATACCCCACTTATTTACCTGTAAAGATAACAGTGGTTTCGGCTTCTAAAAACCCGTTTCTTGCGGTAGTTACAAAAGCAGGTGCTGCTTCTCCTTCTTGTTCCACCCGGCCTGCGATTCGTACTTAACCTTATAGATCTTCAGGTCGGCCTGGCTCTCGTACTCCACGAAATAGATCTTTTTATCGGCCTGACTCTCATATTCAACGAAATACCACAAACCATCCTCT
>JAGLTY010000245.1 GCA_023135025.1 Bacteroidales bacterium
CCGGGACTTCTGGACAACCGGGCCCTCTATTTCCACGCGGGAACCTTTGCTGCTGCAAAAGCAAATTTTGAGGTTATCGACTTTATGGGGGACCTCACCCTCGGAGTAAAGCAGGTAAAAGTTGATTCGCCCGAACTACAGCCCAAAGATCCTGTGAAAGTGAACCCCAATAAAACAGCCCGGTTTATCTCACACTGGTTAAAAAGAACAGGAGCTCACAGTGTGGGGTATACCCGATTGCAGGAGTATCATCTTTACTCTCATAAAGGCAGGGGAGCACAATCTGGCACTCCTATCATGAAAAAACATGAACACGCCATCGCCATCACAGTTGAGATGGATCACCGGATGATGCAATCGTCGCCCCATGGAACTACGGTTATGGAGTCGTCCGAACAGTACCTGCAGTCAGGGGTACTCGCTCTGAAGCTGGCAGCCTGGATCAGAGAGATTGGTTATGAGGCCACTGCCCATATAGATGGCAATTACGAAGTGATTTGTCCGTTGGTGGCGGTAGATGCAGGGCTTGGAACCATAGGAAGAATGGGGCTCCTGATGACCCCCCGGCTTGGTCCTCGGGTTAGAATCTCTGTGGTTACCACCAACATGCCCGTCTCCTATGGGATTGATATTCCCGACAGGACCACCCTTCATTTCTGTCATCTGTGTAAAAAATGTGCCACGGTTTGTCCTTCCGCTGCTATCTCCGACGGACCGCGTGAAAGTATTGATAGTCAGGAGCGATGGCGGATAAATTCAGAAAATTGTTACCACTACTGGACCACTACCGGAACCGATTGTGGAAGATGCATCACAGCCTGTCCATTCAGTCACCCCGATGACGGATTTCACCGCTTTATTAGATGGGGTATAAAAAATAATTTGCTTTTCCGGCATCTTGCTATTAAATTGGACAATCTGTTTTATGGCCGGAAACCTGCAATACGGCCATTGCCCGATTGGTCAGATATTTTGGATAAACCATGACAATCACTGCCTATATAGCCCTTGGAGTAATCCTATTGATGATTGTTGCCCTGATTCGGGAGATTCTGCGCCCCGGTCTGATTCTTTTCACCGCCCTGGTTATCTTCATGATTACCGACATCATTTCAGCGGAAGATGCACTATCCGGCTTCTCCAACAAGGCGATGATTACTGTTGCGCTGCTGTTCCTGGTCAGTGAAGGGGTGAAAGAATCGGGTATATTGAACCGGATCGGCAGGATCATTCTTCCAAAAAAACGGAAACCCATTCCAAGACTGCTGATGCAGATCATGATCCCTGTATCGGCCATCTCTGCATTTCTGAACAACACACCGGTTGTGATTATTTTTGGCCCCATGCTGAAAAAATGGGCCGATAAACTGAGCATGCCCTCCCAGAAATTCCTGATCCCGCTCTCCTATGCCACCATATTTGGCGGCACCTGTACCCTGATCGGTACCTCAACCAACCTGCTGGTACATGGTATGATGCTCGATCGGGGAATGGCCGGACTGGGGATGTTTGAGCTGGCCAAAGTGGGTCTCTTTATGGTCTTTTTTGGTTTTATCTACATAAACCTCTTTTCCAACCGGTTACTGCCTGGAGAGAAGATACCCAGATTCAGTTTCCCCAATGATACCCGGGAGTACTATTTTGATCTCTATCTGCCAAAAAAATCAAATCTGATCGGAAAAGAGATTGAGAAACGCCGGCTGCCGGATCTCAATGAATTCACGATTCGTACCGTGATCAGGGATGGAAAGCACATACGCATCTCCAATACTCCCTTCCTGCTGGAGGCTGATGATCAGTTAATTGTAGCCGGCAGCTCCGAGAATGTGGGATACCTGACCCAGGCCACAGAGGTGAAGATAAAAGCCCTGAAAAATGTGGCCACCGATTTCCTGAAAAAATCGTTGCGCCAGGTGGAGGTGGTGCTTGCTCCCCGCTTCCCCGGAATTCAGCGCACCCTTGGAGAGTTCGATTTTTTCGGCCACTACAATGCCGTGGTAATGGCTGTGCATCGCAATGGTGAACGTATTACAACCAACCTTGACAACCTGGAGCTAAAGGCAGGTGATAACCTGATGCTTCTGACCACTGAAGATTTCACCAGGTACTGGGGCGAATCAAGGGTCTTTTATATGGCCACTGATATTGGTGAAATGGATGATGCCAAGGACCGTCGCAGGAGGTGGATCGCCATGATTCTGGTTTTCATGATGATTGCCGGGGCCACTGCCGGACAGTTCATTCCCGTGCAGGGCAAGAATCAGTTCGATATGTTCTTTTTTGCTGCCGTCACGGTGGTTCTCATGGCACTGATGAAGATATTTTCAGCGAAAAAATACACCAAGCCCATCAACTGGGATGTACTGATCACCATCGCCTGTGCCATCGGGATCAGCCGCGCCCTTCAAAACTCAGGTGCAGCTGACTTTATTGCACGCAGCACCATCAATCTCTCCAAGGGGTTTGGGCCCCTGGGCGTATTGGCCGCCATATTTATACTCACCAATGTATTCACCGAGATCATCACCAACAATGCTGCTGCAGCCATCACCTTCCCCATTGCCTACGCGGCGGCTACCCAGCTGGGGGTTGATCCCAGACCATTTTTCATTACCATCTGCGTGGCCGCCTCTGCCAGCTTCTCTACCCCCATTGGCTACCAGACCAACCTGATTGTACAGAGTATTGGTAACTACAAATTCAGCGATTACTGGAAAATTGGTCTGCCACTCAATATCATGGCGCTGATCATCTCCCTGCTGGTTATTCCCAGATTCTGGCCATTCTAGGCACTAATACCCTGCTGCCTGCCCATCTTTTCTCGACTCTGAAGCCCCAAAATAGACCCCCTTCTCCTCATTCCACATAATGGCCTGGTATCCACCATAACCACCATCGGAACTCTGAATATGGTGGCCACGCTTCATCAACCCCCGAATGCTTTCATAGGGGATTCCCGACTCCAGGTTAACAGTCCCACCGTCGGTCATCTCTGTTCCGGTGGGTTGTGATGAACCATCATGACGGATTCGCGGAGCATCTCCGGCCTCCTGAAGGTTCATACCGAAATCGATCATATTAACAACTATCTGAGCGTGGCCCTGAGGCTGCATGGAGCCGCCCATCACCCCAAAACTCATCACCGGTTTTCCATCCTTTGTGATAAACGCAGGAATAATGGTGTGAAAGGGTCGCTTCCCCGGCTCATAAACATTGAAATGCCCCTCTTCCAGGGAGAACAACTCCCCCCGGTCCTGCAGGATAAAACCGAGCCCGGGCGGACACATCCCTGAACCCAATCCCCGAAAATTGCTCTGAATCAGCGAAATCATGTTGCCATACCGATCAGCTACCGTCAAATAAATGGTATTTCCGTGCTCCATCTCACCTGCATCCAGATTACGGGATGCCCTATCGGGATTGATCAGCTCCCCCCTTTTTGCAGCATACTCCTTCGAGATCAGCTCCTCAACCGGCAGTTGATTGAAAGCAGGGTCGGCATAGTATTTTGCCCTGTCCTCAAATGCCAGTTTCTTGGCCTCCACAAAGTGATGGATATATTCACTGCTTCCGAAACCCATAGAGGCAATATCGTATCCTTCAAGAATATTCAGTATCTGGAGGGCTGCAATCCCCTGTCCGTTAGGGGGCAGTTCCCACACATTATAACCGCGGTAGTTGGCACTTACCGGTTCCACCCATTCAGATGTATGACTGGCCAGATCCTCATAAGAGAGGAATCCTCCCTGTTCTTTCATAAATGCATCAATTGTTTTTGCAATCTCCCCTTTGTAAAAGGCATCCCGGCCTCCTTCAGCAATTTTTTCAAGGGTATTGGCCAAGTAGGGATTTTTGAAAATCTCCCCCTTTTCCGGAGCCTTCCCCCCTGGCATATAAACCTCCTTCACATTGGGGAAACGTCTCAGGAACCTCGCTCCTTCTGCCCAATGATATGCAATAAGCTCGGTCACAGGAAACCCCTCACTGGCATAAGCGATGGCCGGCTTCAGAATCTGATCCATGTTCATGGTTCCGAACCGTTTATG
>JAGLTY010000246.1 GCA_023135025.1 Bacteroidales bacterium
GGCAGCAGGGGAGAGCTTCTGGTTCAGCAGTACCCCCCCCATGATCTTATCTGTGGGAAGCTTGGAAACTGACTTGAATACCGCGGTAGGTCCCAGCAGGTCGGTTCCAGAAGATGGGGAGCTACCTTCGGCCACGGGGGTAAAAGCTTTTCTTCCATCAGGGGTGGCCGGAACCACGGCCCCACTGGGCACATTGGCTGAGATACTGGAGGTACCCGCATAATATTTACAACCGATAGGACCCCTGTTGTAGCGTGTGGTATGATAATTCTCCAGTTCGGTGATAAACTCCATATAGGCATCCCTCAGCAGGAGATCCACATAGTCGTCGTCATTCCCATATTTGGGCGCAAAGTTAAGCAGCAGTTGCCTGATTTTCTCTCCCTCTTTGCCTTCAAAATTTCGTTCCAGGGCATCCAGAAGCTCCTCGCTGCCAATTTTTTCCTCCTCATACACCAGCTTCTTAATGGCTGCCAGTGCATTTCCAAGGTTGGCTATACCAACCTGGAGGCCAGAGATAAAATCGTACTTGGAACCACCCTCCTTTATTGTTTTCCCGCGTGATATACAGCTGTCCACAAAGGCCGAACAGAGAATATCGGGTACATGCTCCTCCAGCGCCGTATCCACCGCCGTATCGATCTCCACGGTCTTCCGGGTATAATAGCGAATCTGGTTCTGCCAGGCTTCAAAGAGTTCATCATAAGAGCTGAAGTCAGTGAAGTTCCCGATCCCTTTATGAAAGGTTTTGCCCGACTGGCTGTCGAATCCATCATGCAACGTGGCCAGGAAGACCCGCATCAGGTTTAGAAAGCTCATACCGGTACAGCGGTATCCCCATTTTCCGGGTACAGCAATCTCGATGCAGCCAATGGCCGAGTAGTTATAAGCATCTTCCTGCTCCACACCCAGGTTGATCAGTTCCGGGATTACCACCTCATCATTATTAAAGGAGGGCATACCGAACCCTTTCTCAATCACCTTCATAGAGGCCATCATAAACTCCTCGCTGATCCCTTTATGAAAGCGTACCGAAAGATTGGGCTGTGTAAGCTTCATTCTTCCCACCGATTCAAGAATAAGAAAACTGAGTTCATTTACCGCATCTTTCCCATCGGTGGTTTGTCCCCCGATGGTCACATTCTGATAGAGGGGTCCGCCTGCCGAAAACTCGGTATGCGACCAGGGTCTTATCTTATTAACAGACAGCAACTTGATCCATGTGTTCTCAAGTAATTCTGTAGCAAGCGCTTTGGTCAGCTTGCCTGCCGCCAGATCTTTCTGGTAGAAAGGGTAGAGGTACTGGTCAAGCCTTCCCAGGGAGACCGAATGTCCATTGCTTTCAATTTGAAGAATCAGCTGTACAAAATAGACCAGTTGCAGTGCCTGATAGAAGTTCCGGGGTGGCTCTTCCGCAATCACATCGCAGTTTTCCGCAATAACCTGCAGTTCATTAATCCTCTGTGGATCATTGCTCTCTTTACTCAGATAGATGGCCATATCACGATAACGCCGGATAAAGGTCTGGAATGATTCCAGCCCGATGGCCAGTGCACTGTAGAACTTGTCTTTCCGGACCCCTTCACGGTCGGAACGGTCCACCCGCTTATGGAACAGCTCTATCTCCTTGAAATAACCACTTAATCCCACATTAAGAATCTTTTGAAAATCGACAGCGATATGGGCATCGCCCGAAGTAAGGTTACCGGTGGCTTTGATGATGGCCGAATCCTGCAGGTCGCGCAGCTCCTGGGTCATCAGCGCCCTGCCACGGTCCCAGAGCACCTTGCCCTTCCACCAATTCGCAATCTCCTTCAGCTCCTCTTTATTTTCTTCGGTGATATAGAAGGCATCTCCCGGACGCTTATCGAGCTCATCCATCTCCTCTGGAAGCCAGTCCACCGCATATTCGGGAAAGATAGGGGCCGCCCGGTGACTGGACGACTGGTTTCCAACAATCAGTTCGCCTGTATCAATGAAAATGGTCATCTTCTCCAATGTCTTCTGCAGGGCAAATGCACGCTTGATAATGACCGGCTGCTCCTCATTATCCCGGTAGACCTCGGTATAGAAACGGGCCCTTTCGGTGCATACGGTCGGTTTGGTACTTAATACCTTCTCCCTCAAATGTGCAATCCGGTCTGTGATCTCTTTCGCCTGTTTCGTGGCTATCATCTTATCCTCCTGTTTTCGTTGTAAATCCTTGCGATTGTGCATATTGGATATAGGGTAGCAGCTCCTCTTCCTCAACCTGCACGGTGTTATCGAAAATATACTCCATTCCCAGCATCCTGTACTTTTCCACCCCAAAGGTATGGTAGGGAAGAAAGTGAATTTCTTTGATCCCCTTAATGGTAGAAACAAAGTCAACCATCTGCTGAATCTCCTCTTCTGAGTGGTTAAAACCGGGAATCACCGGTATCCTGACCACCACATTGGCCCCGAAATAGGCCAGCTTCTCCAGGTTTTCCATCACCAGCCCGGCATCACCTTTTGTATAGTACCGGAACTTTACCGGATCAGTATGTTTCAGATCGACCAGAAAGGTTCTTACCAGACCGACAGATCTTTCTACCATCTCCCACTTCACATGAAGCGATGTTTCCATATTGGTGCTGATACGCCGCTCATGCAAACGCTGCAACAGAAGAACCAGCTCTTTTCCCTGTGCAAGTGGCTCGCCACCAGACAGTGTAACACCGCCATCTTTCCGGTAGAAGGGGAGGTCCTTTTCGATCTCTGTCAGCAGTTCATCCACACTTTTCGACTCCCCTGAGAGTGTGAGCGCCCTCGAAGCACATAGATCCCTAAGCTTTTCCGGTTCAGCAACCAGCTCGCGCTTAATCTCCAAACCATTTTTACCGGCCCGGCTGATGGCTTCAGGCGCTGCAAGAGCACAATCTCCAAAGTTTTTGCAGCTCTTCCTGTCATAAAGAATGCTATGGCCAAAAGACTGGCTTTCAGGATTGCTGCACCACTGGCACCGTAGCGGACACCCTTTATAGAAGATCAGGGTCCGGATTCCATCTCCATCGTGCGTTGAGTATCGCTGTATATTAAAGATCATGGTAGAATCAGAGTGTGGTGTTCAGTACAACAAATATAATAACTTTCATATGAAAGTGTATTAACTTTCGTTTAAAGTTATAAGAAATTGCTGTAAAACATTGAAATGGCCCCGGAGTTAACGTGCCATAAGCTTAAGGGATGCAAACTGTTTACCCGAATCGATCAGTTGAATAATATAGATCCCGGGAGACAGGTCTTCACGTGACAAACGGTAGGAATTACCTGCATACTCCCTGATTTCCCGCACAATTCTGCCATGTATATCCCTTACAATCAGATAACCATCTGCAATGCTGTTTCCCGATACGGTAATAAGGGTCTCGTTGTGAAAGGGATTGGGGGCGGCAGTCAGACTCACTTCTGCCGGCTGGGCATTTCGATTCTGGAACCCGGTTCCGGCAAGCTTGCCATCATACACATTGATTGATACTCCACTAACTGGCAGCCAGTTATAGAGAATGAAGCTGCCAGCTTCGTTTTGCTGAACCGTTGCAAAGTTGAATCCACCTTCCGGACCCACGGTAACTGTATCTTCTGTCCAGCTATCGGGCAAAGAGATCTTCAGGGTCAGCTCCACATTGAATATGGAATCGACCAGATCGTCATCGGCCTCAAATGAGAAGTGTCCCGGTTGTGATTCCATTTCACCGCTCTCCAGCTGTAGGATCTTCAATGCATTTCGCTCCCTGATATACTTATAGATCCTTTCATGGGTATCGATCCAGAGATCCCTGCTAAGAGCCAATTGCACTGTTTCACGAAAAAGCTCCCTGCTGTAGGTATAGATCAACAGATCCTCATCAAAGGGCTCATCCACCATATCGTGGTACATCAGGGGGAGATAGGTACCATAGGTTTCGGCCATGGAGAGCAGGTTGTCCACATAAGCAGGGGAGTTGGTACTTAAAACGGGCCGCGATTTAAGGGCAAAAAAGTCATAGGGAGTGGTCAGGTTAAAACCAAACT
>JAGLTY010000247.1 GCA_023135025.1 Bacteroidales bacterium
CCAGGGAAATTGACAAACTGGTAGAAGATGCCATGGAGAAATTTACCGTGGCCGGGGTAGCGGTAGGAGTTGTAAAAGACGGTGAGATTATTCATGCAAAAGGCTACGGTCTGAAATCCGTTGACAGTGGCGAGAAGGTAAATGAACACACCTCCTTTGCCATTGCCTCCAACAGCAAGGCATTTACTTCAGCTGCACTGGCCATCCTTGTGGAAGAGGGCAAATTATCATGGCAGGACCATGTCATAGACCATATCCCTGAGTTTAAGATGTACAATGACTATGTGTCTCAGAATTTCAATATCCAGGATCTGCTGACCCACCGCAGTGGATTGGGGCTTGGTGCCGGCGATCTGCAATTCTGGCCCAGCGGATCGGACTTTACCGTGGCGGACCTGCTAACCAATTTTCAGCACTTCGAACCGGTGTCGGCATTCAGAACGAAGTATGATTATGACAATGTCCTCTATGTAATTGCCGGAGAGGTCATCAAAAGAGTGTCCGGAGAGAGCTGGGAGAGTTTCGTCAAACAAAGAATTCTGAATCCGCTGGAGATGAACAACTCCTGCACCCTGCCGGTAAGCTTGACCGAACTGACAAATCTGGCCACACCCCACCTGGCTGTAGAGGGAACGCTGAAAATCATTGCCTGGCATGAGCATGATCCGGAAAAAATGAATGGCGCCATGGGGGCCGTGTTGTCCAATGTGGATGATCTCTGCCGCTGGATGCTGGTCCACCTCAACGAAGGGAAATATGGAACTAACCTGGAAAATCAACTTTTCTCTGCTGCCAGTCAGCGCGAAATGTGGACTATACATACAACCATTCCCGTAAGGCCCAACAGCAGATACAATCCCCATTTCTCAGGCTATGGGCTTGGATGGCGACTGGGCGATATGAATGGGAAGATGAGCGTTTCACACACAGGCGACCTGTCGGGGATGCTATCTAAAACCATTATGATTCCGGATCTTGAACTGGGTGTGGTGGTGTTGACCAACTCCTATTACGGGGGTGCAGGAGTTTTCCGTGCCGTCTCACAAACCATAGTAGATAGTTACCTGGGACTGGACGA
Source organism: Bacteroidales bacterium (assembly GCA_023135025.1). GTDB lineage: Bacteria > Bacteroidota > Bacteroidia > Bacteroidales. Next base: position 1,079 of record JAGLTY010000247.1, read on the forward strand.
CTACGGTTGGACCGACCGTTACCTGGCATCATACCAGGCAAGTTCAGGTGGTGCAAAGGCCGAAGTAGAGCGTGTCTGGAAAACGGTTGAAGCTGCAAATGACGACCATATCAAACCCGATAACTATACCGGGATCTATGAGGACAAATGGTTTGGCAGAATCAGGATCTATCTGCAGGACGATCAACTCTGGTTCAGTTCGCTCCGTTCACCGGCGCTGACAGGTCCCCTCTATTTCTACAGAGCCAATGCATTTGTCATCAAATGGGAAAATCGTGAGCTGGATGCGGATGCCTTTGCCATTTTCAGTCTGGATGAAGAGGGAAAAGCCCAACGAATCAGCATGAAAGGAGTTTCGCCTGATATCGATTTCAGCTACGATTTTCAGGACCTTGACCTGGAGCGAGTAGACGAATAGGGGAGATGTGGTGCACCACACCCCCATGGTCACCAGAAAAAAGGAGCTCTAACCTTTGTCAGATATCTCATACAGCCTGTCGGAATCCACCACCTCAATTTGCCGACTGTTAAGGTTGATGATCTGATCCCTCTCAAACTCCTTCAAAACGCGGATAGCGCTATCCTTTGACATGGACGAGTATTCAGCAATATCCTGCCTGCTTATCTCCTCACCAATGATCGGACTGTTATAAATTTCTTTGCTCAGGTAAATCAGTGCATCAGCCACTCTTCCATGCATTTGCTTCTGGCTTATATCAACCAGACGATCCAATGCTGCAAGGTAGTTCCCGGAACAATAGATCAGAAATTGCTCTGAGAATTTGCTATTGGATGCAAGTACCTTCTTAAAATTGCCCATATCAATAAAACAGACCAGGGTTTCCTGTATGGCCACCACATTGTACCTGTGTTTGGCATTAATCTCTGCACCCGGACCACCCATCAGTTTCCATGGTTTGACGAAATCAAGTATCAGATTCCTGTTGTGAAGGCCCTCAATGTACATCTTGGCAAATCCTTCAATAATGGAAACCAGGAAATCTGCCCGGGTACCCTGCTTCAGAATCACTTCACCTTTATGAAATCGAACAGAATGGCGGTCCTCATTGAGGAGCCGTAGCTCATCATCTGTAAGAGAATTAAACAGAGGTGACTTCTTATTACATATATCACATCCTATACAGAACTTATCTGGTTTCATCCTCTGGACTAATCTTTTCCCAATCTGCACAATATACTGAAAAATGCTGTACTGATACAGGTCAATCATTAAGTTGATCTATCCACATAAAAAACTTATTCAATCCCCCTTTGATTTTTTTTTTCTCATCTTCATAACTTCTATCTTTAAGCTCTTCAAATGCAGCAACGTTCAGCTGAGAAATATAAACTGTATGGATATGAGAAGATTGTTGATAATACTGACCGGAGCCCTGGTAATGATTCTGTCAGGTTGTACAAAATATGAGATTCCGAAACCGGAATGCCCGGAGGATCTCCCAACTGGCGTAAGCTATTCCGCAGATATTCAACCCATATTTGATCAGAAGTGCGTGATGTGTCATAGTGGCAGCCAGGCTCCCGACCTGAGTCCCGGATGGTCCTATGATGAGCTTATGGATGGAGGATATGTGGACACAGATTTTCCGTGTTCCAGTCCACTTTATGAGATTCTTATTGGCTTCCATGCTGATCGGGTCACCGAAGATGAAGTATTAACCATTCTTGGCTGGATTGACGAAGGAGCCGAGGACAACTGATATTAAAAATAACCATTAGCTATGAAACGAAATATTTTACTAACCACCGCTGCTTGCTTTCTCGTATTCTTATCAACGGGTCTCTTAATTGCCCAGGATGAGCCCACGCCAGTAATGCCTGCATTTGAGACCCTGACCCTGGTTGACGCCCAGACTACTGCAAATCCCTACAAAGGGCAGTTTTTGCTGGAAATCCAGCACCGCTTCTCCCAGATCAAGGAGATCTCCGATATTTATGGAATCTATGGATCTGCCAACACCCGGATCGGATTGTCTTATGGGATAACCGACAAGATCATGGTGGGTTTTGGAACCACCAGGAAAAATATGCTCCAGGATCTGGAGTGGAAATACAGCATCCTGACCCAGACCAGCAAGATGCCTATTTCACTTTCTTACCATGGAAACGCGGTTCTGGACGCACGCGATAAAAAATACTTCGGCCCTGAAGAAGATTACCAGTTTGCTTACCGCATGTCCTACTTAAACGAGCTTATTGTATCCACCAGGATCGGAAACAAGGTCAGTTTACAGGTAGCTCCATCCTTTGTCTGGTTCAATGCAGTGCCGGAAGGATACAACAATATCAATGCTTCCATCAATGCAGGAGCACGTTTACAGGTTCTGGGATTTTCTTCTATCATTCTTGAATATGAGCAGCCTTTGATTGATGCAGAAACGGATGTATATCCGAACCTGGCCTTTGGCGTAGAAATCGGAACCAGCACCCACTCATTCAGGGTTTTCGCCTCCAACTATGACTACATTGTCAGGAATCAAAGTATTGCTTTTAACAGCAACAATCCCTGGGATGGTGATTTTCGCTTCGGCTTTAACATAACAATCAGGTTCTAAAATCGATGAAAAAACCAACAACACTATTTACAATCCTACTACTGGCTGCAGCATCCACCCTTATGGCTCAGCCGGATGACACCTTAAAACTGAAACCCTCTTATTTCGAAGTGAACGACTTCGTGGAAGACAACGAAGCCTGCCTGCGATGCCATGGAGAGATGAAGTTTATAATCGAAGATCCCGGCTCAGGAAGGTCCACACATGAACGTATGTACCCCGACCGGATCATTGACAGGGAGGCCTATTACACATCGGTGCACAAAACATTCAGTTGCACTGATTGTCACTCCTACGATTTTAACACCTTTCCACATAACGTCGAAACCAGGGTTGAAGAACAGTTTTTATGCATGGATTGTCATGGCTACGATGAGC
>JAGLTY010000248.1 GCA_023135025.1 Bacteroidales bacterium
GTATTATCGTTGTCAGGCTTGATGTAGGTGTTGCGACAGACAAACCGCTGGGATCTGTTCATCCTCAATGTTCCCGGTACAAGTCCGGTCTCACAAAGCACCCTGAAACCGTTTCCGATTCCGATCAGGATCTTTCCCTGTTCCGCATAATCGATCATCGAATCAATAACCGGGGAGTTCTCAATACAGTTCGAGGAGCTGGAGGAACCCTTGCATGGAAAACCGCCGGGAATAAAGAGGACATCAATACCGCTCAGATCCGTCTCCCTGTTCCATATGTTCCGTACTTTTTTGCCATATACTCCCTCCAGAACCCGTTTCAGTTCTTTGTCGCCATGGGCCCCGGGGAATATGAGAATACCGAAGGTCATTGCATTGCGTTGAATGTATCAAAGTTAACCACAAAAGGTTTTTATCCAAATTTGAAGGTAACTATTAAATCGTTAGATTTACCCTATGGAGGTTGTTGGAAAGGATATACAGAACTTTCAGAAAACTGTTCGGGACCATTCTGACTTCGATTTCTCGGATTACTCTCACACCTCCCTTCAGCGACGCCTCAACCGGATCATGCTGGAACTGGAGTTGGATATGGATCAGTTGATCCAGCAGATGAAAAACGACAGGGAGTTCATGGACCGGATCATGCATAAAATTACGGTTCATACCACCGAATTGTTCAGGGACCCCGATATCTGGAAGAGCATCAAAAACGAACTGCTTCCTTCAATCAGTCACCAGGAGACCATCCGTATCTGGCATCCGGGCTGTTCCACAGGACAGGAGGTCTATTCAATGTTGATGGTGCTGGATGGAGTGGGATTGCTCGAAAAATCGGAGGTCTATGGCAGCGATCTGCATGAAGAGATAATGGAAACCGCCCGGCAGGGCAGGTACAAGTACCGTTTTAACCAGAGTTACCTGGAAAACTTCGACCGGGTGATGCTGAATGGTGAAGGAACCATCTCACGGAACCAGAAAAAACAGTGGAAAAAATATTTTCACATCGATGAGACCCGCGACACCATTCAGATGAAAGATTACCTCAGGCTTAAGCCAGTTTATAAGAAACTGGACCTGGTGAAAGATCCTAATCTCTTTTTGGTTAAATTCGACCTGATCATTTGCAGGAATGTAATCATCTATTTTAACACTGAGTTGCAGAACAGGGTGTTTGATCTGTTTCATAAGAACCTGAATGAGCAAGGAAAATTGATCCTGGGCGTGCATGAATCAATCATGGGCGCATACTCCAAAAAGTTTATCAGAAAGGACCCCTTTTACTATAAGGCACCAGTATGATCATCAGAAATATATCCGTACGGTCGAAACTGATACTGACCACCCTGATCCTGGTGATGCTGCTAACGCTGCTGGCACTGGTCTATATGGATGCTTCCAGCCGAATGGTGAGCCAGTCGGAACTGCTGAGGGATCATTCCGAACTGAACAGCGGTTTTTTATCCCTTCAAAACCAATTTCACACCCTGGCTACGGAAGAGAGGCCGGGCGAGCTGGCTGATCTTCTGCGACAGATCCACCAGGTGGAAGAAGAGCTGCGAATAGTGATGTTGCATGAAACTACCGCCAGGTTTGAGGGGGTGATCCGCAAAGCAGATCAGATCCTCTCCCTGCTGGGACGGTTTGAGGAGACCATGCGTATCACCGGCCATACCGATCCAGTTCAAAGGATACATGCCCAAACCGATATGGAATTGCTGGGAGCGTTCATGGAAGAGATGGACCAGGCTCTGTCAGAAGCTGAGGAGCAGACCCAAAAACAAAGGAGCCGGCAGTTGGGAATCATTATGGCACTGGGGGTATTTATTTTGGCCAACTTCCTGATTGTCTTTACCATGAATTTAGGTAAATCTTTCAAAAAATTGTCCCGCTACACACGGAAGCTGAGCAGTGGATCGCTCCCCCCTCCCCTCGATTCTTCTCAGGGTGATGAGTTCGGGAGCATTGCAGGTGATCTCAATCTTCATACCAGCGAACTTCAGAAAAAGATCGATTTGATTGCCTCCATGTCGGAGGAGGGTCCGGGAAAGATTTTCAGACCCGAAGCCGGGGATGAACTGGGCAATGCACTGCTGGTTCTTTCAGATTTCCTTACCAGGAAAGAGCTTAATGAAGTGACCAGGAACCGGGAAGACAAAAAACGGAACTGGATCTCCGAAGGGGTGGCACAAATGGGTGAGGTTCTCCGGTCGGAACGTGACGATGTGACCGAGCTCTCATTTATGATCATTCAGAAGCTGGTCACCTATATGAATATGGAGATGGGATCGCTATTTGTTACCAACAATTCAGATCCCGAAAGACCCACCCTCGACCTGGCTGCCTCCTATGCATACGACAGGCGTAAATTCACTACCATGAACCTGGAGTGGGGCGCCGGGCTACCCGGAACCTGCGCACAGGAGAGAGAACCTATCTTTATCACCGATGTGCCGGCCGACTATTTTAATGTGGCATCGGGACTGGGTAGCTCGAAACCCAACTGCATCCTGCTGGTTCCGTTGAAAATTGCAGACCGGGTGGTTGGGGTGATCGAACTGGCCACCGTCAGGCTGCTCAGGCCCTTCGAGATGGATTTTGTGGAATCGCTCTCTGAAAGCATCGCCTCCTCACTGATGGCTGTACGCACCAGCGAACGCACCTCCCAGCTGCTGAAACAGTCGCAGGCACAGGCCGAAACCCTGAAAGAACAGGAGGCTGCCATGCGGGAAAGCATGAATAAGCTGGAACAGGCGCAGAAGGATTCCACCACAAAAGAGTCAGAAATCAGCGGTATTCTCAATGCCATTAACCAGTCGACACTGGTAGCAGAGTTTGGTCTGAACGGTCGCTTTACCAGCATCAATGAACAGTTCCTGATGTTGCTGGAGTCGCACGAGGACCAGGTGTTGGGCAAATTGCACAGCGATTTTGCCATGGTAGACCGGTCCTCAGATGAATACAAAGCGTTCTGGGCCTCCCTGAAGGAGGGTAAGAGGGTCTCCAATACAGAAAACTACAGGCTCTTTTCCGGCGAGGAGGTTTGGTTGCAACAAACATTTACACCCATTATCAACAGTGAAGGAAGGGTGCATAAGATTCTGAATATTGCGATGGATATTACCGAAGAGCGGGCACTGCAGGAGCGAATAAAAACACGCGAACTGGAGATTATACGCAAAAGACTCGATATGCAGACCCTCAACCAGGCAGTTAACACCTCCCTGATCAAATGTGAACTGGATGCCGAGGGAATCATCATGGATGTGAATGATAAATATTGCGAAGTCACCGGATACGGAAGAAAAGAGTTGCTGGGAAGGAACTGCCGCCTGTTTCTGAAGGACACTGAAAAAGATCAGTTTGAGAAGATATGGAAAGAGGTGTTGAAGGAGAAGGTTTCTGAAGGGGCCATTCGACGTACCAGGCCTACCGGTGAAGAGGTATGGCTTGTCTCCACCTTCTCCCCGGTAAAAGATGAAGCCGGTGTTATATACAAAGTCTATTTCATGGGACTGGATATCACCGAAAAGAAGTTAAAATACCAGTTGCTGGAGGATGCAAACCAGGAGATAGAGCGGCTGAAGAGCCGGCTAACAGATTATGAAGCATAGAAAATAGATATGCGAATAAGCAAATTGCTATACATACTCACCTGGCTGTCACTGGCCCTGATGCTGATCTGCAGCTCCCTGCTGGTGGTCAGCGCCTGGAACAGCCAGCTCTCAGGTACTTTTTCACCCTCCCTGATGGTACTGTTGTGGATCGCGATCTCCGCATCGGGAATATATCTCTTTATGCTTGCTGTGAAGAAGGCTCACCGGCTATGGATCGACGAAGAGCGACACCTGGAGAGAGAAAAGATCAGAGCCAAAGAGAAACGTTCCCGCGATTCGAGCCGCTCCAGGGAAAACAAGGTCCTGGATTTTGCCGCT
>JAGLTY010000249.1 GCA_023135025.1 Bacteroidales bacterium
TGAGCTGGGTGGCCCAGACTGTTGTAACGGCTATGATTATCATATTGATAATAACAAAAGGTGTTAAGGCCAGGAAAGCAAGTTCTCTCCGGGAAATGGGGAATCGATCAGCTGTTACATAAAAGATAAACTGTTGAAGATCCACCCCAAACCGTATTTTTCGGGCACCCAGCATCCGGTAGGCCAGCCCGTGAAGCATTTCATGCGGTGGAATTACCAGAATGCTTCCTGCCACTATACCTGTAATGATTTGCCAGAAAATCCTTCCCCCTTTTAACTGACCACTATTGACACTCCAAACGGCATAGAGGATGATGAAAAGCAGGGAGGCCGCATTGATAGTCATATAGAGCAGGGGGATCACGCCGCGTTTTCGGATGTTAGAGAAGACAAAGGGGATCATCTCACTGAAATCCAGCTCCAGGATCTTCCTGTACCCGGGATCATTTTGAAGTGTCTCTGCATCCGGTTTTTTCTTCGACTCAGTTGCTATCATATTTGTCATTGGTTTTCACTAATTTGGCGCGGATTTTCAAGTTCGAAATTAGCAAATGAATCGTCATCAGACAAATGGGTACATATATGCCCTGGGTGCATCCCTGGCCCTGGCGGCCTCTTTTGTATTCAGTAAATCGGCATTGAACCACCTTACCATGCTGCAGTTTGGCCTGCTATGGTTCTCCATGGGGGTTGTATGGAACGGCACCTGGTTCCTGCTGCGACGTGATTACAAAAACGTGAAGGGGGACGCAGGACGTAAAACAGGTGTTGCGGTGGTGATTGCTGTTTTGGAGGGAGCCGCAACGGGACTTTTTTATATGGCCATAAAGGCCATGGAAAATCCTGCTGTTGTCTCTTTTATCGGGAATTTAGGTCCGGTTTTCGTTACCCTGATGGGCATTGTACTTCTTGGAGAGAGATTTCGAACTTCACAGGTAATTGGCATTGTCATCACCATCATGGGTATATTTGTTATTAACTACCGGGAGGGAGGACTTGGCGGATTCGTTGATCCCGGTTCGGCATATGTTATTGCTGCGGCGTTTCTCTTTTCTCTGGCCACCATTGTGGGCCGGCGTTTGCACCACCTGCTGATACCGGGGTATATGTCACTGATCCGCTCCTTCATACTTGCTGTGGTGATGGCCATTCTTTTTTCCCAATCCGGGGAGATGGTTCATATCTCTCTGAGGATATGGAAGGACCTTGCACTTGGTTCTCTTCTGGAGACGCTGATAGTCATTGTTTTAGCCTACCAGGCTCTAAAGCTTATTGAGGCAACGAAGACCTCTTTGATTATCAGCACCAAAGGAGTCTGGACACTATTACTGGCCTGGATCTTCCTGGGTGTGTTTCCCACAGGAATGCAGCTGGCGGGTGGATTGCTGACCCTGGCGGGGGTGTGGTTGATTACCTGGACACGGAGGTCTGCTCTTCGAGAATAAAAGAGTAGGCGGTAAGGTGAGAGGCTTTGCGGGCATAACTTACCGATTCACTGTGTAGCCCCCTCTTTTCATAGAGCCTCGACAATCCCATATAACCCATGGCTTTATATATATCGGCAAAAGGTCCGAAAGTTTCGGCCAACTCAATTGTTTCCAAATAACCTCTCCCGGCCCGGATCTCCTCTCCTGGCTCTTTTTCAGCCATAAAAGCGGCAGCCAGGCTCCGGATCATTTCTGAATAGCTGTCTTCCTGGTGGTCTGTTACCGATAATAAATCTCTTACCTTGCCAAATCTGTGCTGGTGAAGCATGATGTTGATCAGGTGCCCCTGGTAATAGATGTTACCTGGATACTCCCTTACAAGCCTTTCTGCATAGATCGCAGCTGAATTGAGATTCTCTTCGTAGTTCAGCTGGATCAATGACATAAACAGTAGCGATTCCACCTTCAGAAATACCGTATGATTGATAGCATGATTTAACTGTTCCAGTCCCAGTTCCCGGTCCCCTTTATGCATAAAAGCGACCAGTGGTTTATAGACGGGATGTGCTGTAGGGTAGGCCTCGATATAGTAGTTATAGAGCCCTGTTGAGAAATAGAATTCAGCAAACTGCTCCTGCAGATCGAATCCCATTTTTGTATACCGGTACATGGTTCCCAGGTGTGGTATCACCTTCCCCGATTTTCCATTATCGGCCCAGAACATGGCTTTAAAGGCTCTTCCAAAAAGGTCGAAAAAGACTCCTTCACTATAGGTCTGGTTGCTTTCACTATACTCTTTGGCCAGCTCTATGGTTCGGTCCATCAGACTGATAAACTGTTTGGAAGCTTCCTTTGATGGAACAAGCGGGAAGTTTTCCCAGTAGACGATCAAAGCTTCCAGAAACTGTGGGGCCGGATGACCGGGAGTGGATAATGCTAGTGCTGACTGGATGCTTCTGGCCTCCTCGAACGAGAAACTATAAGTATGTTGCAGGCAGATTTCAACTTTCTCCAGCAGATCGGGCCTGTCGAGATAGGAGACCTGGGCTTCTGTCTGGATCAGGCAGAGTAATCCGGTTAAAGTAATGACCAGCTGTTTTAACATCCGACAAATATAACAATTTATAGGGCCTGCTTTTTTTTGAAGGGTAGTTGAGATGTTATTAAAAAGGAGCCGGGTCAGCTCTTTTTTTCGCACATTTGTTTTTTATTGATATCTATTTATGATACAGATCGGGGAGAAGATCATCAGCAGGGAGCTGTTTGAGAACCATTTCATATGTCACCTGGAAAAGTGTGAAGGCAACTGTTGCATTTTTGGTGATTCAGGAGCTCCGCTGGAGGACGTTGAAGCAGAATCACTGGCCCTGGAACTGGAGAAGATCCTGCCCTTTATGAGGGCTGAAGGAAAACGTACCGTAAGGGAGCAGGGAGCCTGGGTGATCGATAAAGACGGTGATAAGGTGACACCACTGGTGGGCAGGGAGGAGTGTGCTTTTGTGGTATTTGAAGAGACCACCGCCCGCTGTGCAATTGAACAGGCATATGATGAAGGAGCCATAACATTCAGGAAGCCGGTCTCCTGCCACCTTTATCCCATCAGGGTGGGAAAACTGAAGCAGGGCATTGCTCTTAACTATCACCAGTGGAGCATTTGTGAACCCGCACGTATCCTGGGAAAGAGCGAGAGAGTTCCCGTATTCAGATTCCTGAAAGATCCCATTATAAGGGTTTATGGAGAGGAGTTCTATAAGGAGCTGGAAATTGTCTACAGGGAGTTGATAGAGAAGAAGTGAACCACTATACAATACTTATATATATTAGATTATGAAAGCAATTAAAGATTATGTGGAGACCCACAAGGACCGTTTTCTGGAAGAGTTGTTCGAACTGATCAGAATTCCATCCATCAGTTCCAAGGCTGAAGCCAAAGATGATATGTTCAAAACGGCAGAACATGTTAAAGATGCACTGCTGAAAGCAGGAGCCGATCATGCCGAAGTGAAAGAGACCACTGGATGGCCGGTGGTATATGGAGATAAATTGGTGAATGAGTCGCTGCCCACAGTGCTGGTATACGGGCACTATGATGTGCAGCCGGTAGAACCCCTGGACCTATGGGATTCGCCTCCTTTTGAGCCCGAGGTGCGCGATGGGAAGATATTTGCCCGGGGAGCAGATGATGATAAAGGACAACTCTTTATGCATATAAAGGCGTTTGAGTTGATGAATGCAAACGGGATGCTTACCTGCAATGTGAAGTTTATGATTGAAGGTGAAGAGGAGATTGGTTCCCCAAGCCTGAAACAGTTTTGTAAAGAGAACAGGGAGCTGCTTGAGGCCGATATTATCCTGATCTCTGATACCACGATGATTGCACAGGATATTCCTTCTATTACAGTGGGTCTGCGCGGGTTAAGCTACCTGGAGGTGGAGGTAACCGGTCCCAACCGTGACCTGCATTCAGGTCTTTATGGCGG
>JAGLTY010000025.1 GCA_023135025.1 Bacteroidales bacterium
TTGCAGACATTCAGGGGCCATATTGGTTTCAGGAGGGTGAAACTGGTGATGAACGAGGGTGCATGGAACGAGCCTGAGGGGTTTCCCAAAACCAGAAGTGTAGCGCCCATACAGCTGGAGATAAACGGACGGAAGATCTTTTGCAAAGGGAGCAACTGGGTGAACCCGGAGATATTCCCCGGGATCATCACACGTGATAGATACGCAGAGCTCATCAACCATGCACTGGAGGCCAACTTTAATATGTTCAGGGTCTGGGGAGGAGGTATTGTTAACAAGGAGTCCTTTCATGATTTGTGCGATGAAAAGGGGATTCTGGTGTGGCAGGAGTTTCCGCTGGCCTGCAACAACTATGAGGATAATCCGGAATACCTGGAGGTGCTGAAGCAGGAGTCGGCATCGATTATCAGTCGTTTACGGCAGCACCCCTCACTGGCCATGTGGTCGGGAGGCAATGAGCTCTTTAATGCCTGGAGCGGGATGACCGACCAGTCATTGGCCTTAAGGCTGCTCAACAGCCAGTGTCTGGAGCTGGACCCTTACACCCCGTTTATAAGCACCTCCCCCTTGATGGGAATGGGACACGGACACTATGTGTTTCGTGACCAGCAGACAGGTCAGGAAGTCTATACCACCATGCAGAGGGCCCACCATACAGCCTATACCGAATTTGGGATGCCCGGCCCGTCGTCGGTAGAAATCCTGGAAGCCATTATTCCTCCCAAGGAGCTGTGGCCCCCAAAACCGGGAACCTCCTGGGAGAGTCACCATGCCTACAATGCCTGGGTAGGTGATACATGGCTGATGAAGGATATGATCGAAGGGTATTTCGGCAGAGCGGCTAACCTGGAGATGCTGGTGGAGATGGGACAGCTGTTGCAAGGTGAGGGTTATAAGGCTATTTATGAAGAGGCGCGGCGACAGAAACCCTATTGCTCTATGGCGCTTAACTGGTGTTATAATGAGCCATGGCCAACGGCGGCCAATAACAGTCTCATTAACTGGCCCAACTGGCCCAAACCTGCGTTCTATGCTGTGCGGGATGCTTGCCGGCCGGTGCTGGCCAGTGCCCGTAACTTCAAGCTCACATGGAAAAGGGAGGAGCAGTTTTCTACGCAACTCTGGATGCTCAACGACCTGTACCAAACAGTGGAGCAGGGAGTGGTAAAGGCAACCCTGATGTCAGGGAAGAAGATCCTGGAGCTGGGTAGTTGGGAGTTTGAAACGGTTGGAACAAATGCCAACCTGGAAGGTCCTGTTTTGAAAGCGGTATTGCCGCAATGGAAAACTGATGGTTTTACCCTCCACCTGGAGGTGGTAGGACATCCCGAATACAACTCGAACTATACTTTCCTGTTAACAGATTAGGTCGATTCGTATCAACGGTGAACCGCCTATTGAATCATGCGAGCGCAAAAGAATAAGCAAATAAAATGATCGATGATTGGCTTCGCCGAGCTTCGGTTCCTCGCAGCAAGCTGCGAGGAGAGTCAATATCCTGGGTCAGGTATGCATGGGATAGCTGAAGATCGGTTCGGTTTTCATCGCCTTCTCTTTGATTGCTCTGATCTCATCTTTATCCATGGGTTTGAAATCTGTGGCCAGCTCCAGGGCCATGGAGAAGAGATCTTCATGACCGGGAGGGATAGCCGCAGTGACCGGGTGCGACAGGGTAAACCTGAGGCCTTCCCGGGCCGGCTCCTTTTCGGTCAGCGGTTTGTACCAGGTTTTGTCAATGGTTCTCTCCTCACCCTCTTCCCACCTTCTCCAGGCCATTGCTTTTAGTGCCAGGATACCCATCCCCTTCTTCTGTGCCTGTTCCATTACCTGGGGACCAAAATTTCCATTGTACCAGGCGGCAAAGTTGAATGGGAAGAGTATGGTATCAAAATCAAAACCCTCCATCAGCGCCAGGGCTGCTTCAACCGAATGGGCAGAGAATCCCAGGTATTTTATCTTGCCTTCGTCGCGTGCCTCCACAAAGGTCTCCAGGGCACCGTCCTTTCCGAAAATGGTATCCACATCCTCCAGGGTGGTGACTGCATGTAACTGGTACAGATCGAAGTGGTCGGTACGGAGGTACTTCAGCGACTGCTCCAGCTCGCGGCGGGCTCCCTCTTTTTTTCTTTCGCCGGTTTTGCAGGCCAGGAACACATCTTTCCGGTAGGGTTCAAGGGCAGGACCCAGCATCTCTTCGGCATTGCCATAGGAGGGTGCCACATCAAAGTAGTTGATTCCATAATCGATGGCCTCCCTGACACGGCTGGCTGCCTGCTCGGTGGTAGCTTTGTCAACCACGATGCCCCCGAATCCGATCAGCGATAGCATTTCGCCTGTTTTTCCAAGGGCGCGTTTTTCAATTTTTCCCTTGGCGGTTTCACGGATGATGGCCGATAGATTGGCCGGGAACATGCTGATCAGGGGAAGTGTCATGGCTGAAGTCTCAATGAATTTCCTTCTTTTCATGGCTTTAGGTTTTAAGCCAAGTTATGAAATCGCCCCTTTTATATCAAGTTATTCAGCGATTGGTTTTGCATCCTCTTCAAGGGTGGAAAAGAAGTCGGTCATGATCGCATCCACGTTAAAGTTCTCCCATATGGTGATCATTCTGCTGTTTCCGGGCTGTTCCACCCACTCATTGTTAATATATAGAGGGGAGGGAATCTCAGATGCTTCGGCCCAGGAGGGATCTTTAACAATGGCGACAGCTGCCATATCGAAGAGCGACCGGTAGCATCCATTCTCCAGGTGAGTAATATGCCTGAAAAGATCTACCGAATAGTCGCCAAAGCAGGTGAATGTTCCCCCATGCCTTCCGGTAACCGGTTCTACTACCACCGGTCCGCTTCCCGGCATCCGGGTATAGATCTCTTTCCGCCTTACCTTCACATCTGCGGTTCCGGAGGTTTGACCATAACGAACGGTGACCATCTCAAAGGGAGCCCCTGTTTTCAGGATGTAGTTCATGGAGGCGGTATCGTTCTCCAGGTTGTATTCACCTGGATCGGGATAGTTGGCCCCCAGCCAGACGATCCTGATTCTCTGGGCAATGGAAGGCTCCTTTTCCAGGGCCAGTGCCACATTGGTCAGTTTCCCAACGGGTAGCAGCACCAGGGGTTCTTTCCTTTTTTTCATGGCTTCCTTTGTGATGAAATCGACCGCTTCAGACCCATCATAACGCTCCTGGTTCAGCTGATCTCTTATTTCGGTGAAATCACCATTGGCCCCTTTGATTACAGGCACTTTTCCCTTACATCCCACCAGGTCGACCACCCGTTGTGCCTCTTCTACATGCGCATCTATCTCCCCGCCACTGTAGGTGGCATTGACAGTAATGCCCAGCACATTGAAGGCTTGATCATTGAGCAGCAGGTAGGCCAGTGCATGCTGGTCGTCCAGTTCGTTGTTGGCATCGGTATCGAAGATGACCGGAATTCCCTGTTTCTCTGCATTACCTGTATCCGGAGCACAGCTGTAGGATGTGATCATTACCAGGATGATCAGAAACGAAAGGGTTGTGGTTGATATTTTCATTGTATATGGTTTATTTTAAGGTTAATCACTTCAGGCCCGGAATTTACAAAAAAAGGATCCGGAATATGTGAATGCTAATGCTGGTGGAAAGCTGCAGAGATAAATGTAAGAACCTCGGGAAGCGCTTCCCTCCAGTAGGTCCAGGAGTGTCCGCCGTTGCGGATCCGGAACTCGTGTGGAATCTCCTTTTTGCGCATGGCGATATGGGTCAGCGAATTTCCTTCAAAGAGGAAATCATCATCGCCGCAGTCGATGTACCACCTGACCGCTTTCTTATGGTCGTCGGGCATATCGTTAATCAGTTCCAGAACGCTGTGACGCTTGTACCACGCTTCCATCTCCTCTTTACTTCCCTGCTCCCAGCCGCGCCTTTTTAATTGTCTCTCCATTTCTTCCCTGTTCAGGGGACCACAGCTGGCACTGAGGGGACAGGCAGAGGAGAAGAGTTCGGGGTGGTGAAGGGCATACATAAAGGTGCCGCCCCCGCCCATGGAGAGGCCGGAGATGGCCCGGTACCTTTTCTCTCCTTTAATCCGGTAGGTTGTTTCCACGTAAGGCATAAACTCCTCAAAAAAGAAGTCCTCGTACCTCCACTCATTTTTCAGGTCGTTGAAATAGCCCCGCTGCCCTCTGTTGCCATCTGGCATCACAATGATCATAGGGGTGACCGAACCTTCTAAAATGGCATGATCGGCAATATGTAATACCTCGCCGAACTGCACCCAGCCGGTCTGGTCATCGCCGGAACCGTGCAGCAGGTAGAGCACCGGATAGCTGCGCTCCGATGTTTCGTAGTCGGGGGGCAGGTAGATGGCATATTTGCGCTCCATCTTCAGGATCTTGCTCTCCATGGAGAGGTTGTCATAGACTTTGCCGGTCTGGGCGTTCAGGTTTATTGTCATTATTATAAGGGCAATGAGAAATGCAGCTTTTCTGATCATGATGGTGAGATAAAATGGGTTTAAAAGTTCACTCATAAAGGTAAAATCAAATTTCATTAATTTGGTACTGTGTATTGGAGATTTTCCCATAAGTATGGATGGAATTCATTATAAGCCAAATTATGTGAAGGTTCACCGGAGCGGTGAATTGAAACGGAGGGGAGAGGCATTGTGGGAGATGCTGAAGGATTGCAGGCTCTGCCCACGGGAATGCAGGGTGGATCGTATTGCCGGAGAAACCGGATTCTGTAAAGCCACGTCGAAGCTAAGAGTAGCCTCTTTTCATGCCCATTTCGGCGAAGAGCGTCCACTGGTTGGTGTAGGTGGTTCGGGGACCATCTTTCTTAGCCACTGTAATCTGGGGTGTATTTTCTGCCAGAACTGGGATATCAGTCATTACGGATCAGGGACCGATTGTGAGATCGCCGACCTGGCCGGGATGATGCTTCAATTGCAGGAAGAAGGGTGCCATAACATAAAAATAGTAAATTGGTTATAGCATATTTAACCTGGAAGATTCAGTCTTTCCAGGAAATCATCAAAACTGGGATCTTTGCGCAACTCTTTAAACTCCGGCTGCACCGCGACCCATGCGGTGAAGGCATGGTGGGGCTCATAATTCAGCCATTTGAAAGCTTCATCCATCCTGCCGAGAGCAGTATATATCATAGTGAGCCCTACTGCGTTCCAATTGTTTGGGTCCACACTCTCCAACTGGTTGACGATCTCTTCCGCTTCGGCTATATGTCCGGTGACTGCGTAGGTGTAACCCAGTCCCCACGACCACCAAGGGTAGAGTTCACTCAGTTTCTGGTGTGCTTCAATGGCCTTCTCCGGAATTCCTGCCTGTAGATAAGCAAGGCCGAGTACGTAATACCCGCCTGAATAGTCTTTCTGAAGCTCAAATGATTCCAAAGCGATTCTAATGGCCTCATCCATTTGCCCGTTGGAGTAATATAAGATACCCATCCAGGCTGTATGCAAGGGATTAAAAGGATCATATTTCCGGGCAAGATTATGCTCCCGGATGGCTCCCTCCGTGTCGCCGAAAAGATACAGGGCCCAGGCATAATGATAATGGGCAATGGCCAGGTTGGGATTGATGCGCAGTGCTTTTTCAAGGTACTCCCTGGCCTGATCGAATTTCCAGAGTTCATACAGATATACTTCCCCCAGGGCCGTATATATTTCAGCTAAAGTCGTATCCAGTTTGAATGCCTGTGAGGCAGCGGCTTCGGCTTTCGTTAAAGCATCACCCGGGTCCAGTGGACTGTGTGCAACCTCCAGGTATCCGAGGGCCAGGCCTGCATGGGCAAAAGGTTCGGCCGGATCGATCCTCACAGCTTCATGCAGGTATTCCAGCCCCTTGTCCATTCCCTCAGGCGTCAGCAGGTTTAATTGATACATACCGCGGAGATAAGCCTTGTAACATTCGGGATTGATCTCCCGGTCAATGCCAAGTATCTCCTCTTCATCAGGTGAGAGAGCCAGGTTGACTCTTCGTGCGATCTGATGGGCAAGACTGTTGTAAAATCCAAGGATATGCTTGAAATCGCTAGAGGAGGTTTCCGCCCAAACGATGCTTTCCTCTGGAACTAAATGGATCAATCTGAGCTGGAGGGTTACTGAATCTTCGGATGCCAGTACAGAAGTTTCCACCAGGTAATCCACGTCAATTTCCCTGGCAATCTCAGCGATGGGTTTATCATAATTTTTAAAGGCATCTACCGTACTACGGCTAATGATCCTGAGGGGCCTGAACCGACTTACTCGGGAGAGTTCATGGATCAGTGTTTCATGCTGCCCAGCGATCACCCAATCCTGGTCGGAGTTCCCGGTGAAACTGGTAAAAGGAAGCACAGCCAGCGAAACTTCTGGTAGTTGCATTGCAGCAGCAATGTTTTGAAATGCTGCATCCTCTGTATTGTGCTGATAAACATATCGAACAGCTGAAAAAATCAGCAGACCGATCACCACCACTCCGGGAATGGAAAACCAGGGTCTTTTTAGAAGGATTTTAAAACCTCTTACTCCTTTTTCTTCTTCCTTCGACTTTTCCCTGCTGAATATCCAGGTTAAGAAGAGTGTAATAGGAAGACCAATGATCATGATAATCAGCAATATGTCCCTGAATCTTGCTGTCAAGTCATAATTACTGATTAAATAATCAGTCATCTCCAGGATGATCCAGCCGCTACTGAGGTATATCAGGAACGCTTGAATGACCGGGCTGGAGATGATTTTCTTAATGTTCTTGTTTTCAGACATCTGTTAGGGCTTTTGATCAAATAAATATATGGCAACTAGATGTGAAAGTCAAATGCGGATTATTGCTGGTGATAGCAAGAGATTCCTTAATTTTAAGATGTGAATGGATTCCATTTCAAACCTGGATATGTCAGTCTACACCGAAGTGGGGAGTTGAAGAAGCGGGGAGAGTCGTTATGGGAGATACTGAAGGATTGCAGGCTCTGCCCCCGGGAGTGCAGAATAGATCGTCTTGCCGGAGATACAGGATTCTGCAAAGCAACATCAAAGCTTAAGGTTGCCTCTTTTCATGCCCATTTCGGTGAAGAACGTCCTTTAGTGGGTGTTGGTGGATCCGGTACCATCTTCCTGAGTCACTGCAACCTGGGTTGTGTCTTTTGTCAGAACTGGGATATCAGCCACCAGGGATCGGGGACCGAGGTAGAGATATCTGATCTGGCCGGGATGATGCTACAACTTCAGGAGCAAGGGTGCAGCAACATCAATGTGGTTACACCGACCCATTTTTCACCACATGTGGTACTGGCACTTGACCAGGCGGCTTCCAGGGGATTGAGAATACCCCTGGTTTACAATACCTCTGGATGGGAACGTGATGAAATCCTGGAAATGCTCGACGGGGTCGTGGATATCTACCTGGCCGATTTTAAATACATGGATGCACAACATGCAGCAACCTACTCAAACGATGCTGCTGACTATCCTGATGTAACCCGCTCTGCCCTGCTTGAAATGAACAGGCAGGTTGGAGTGGCCTGTCCGGAAGAGAATGGCATCATCTACCGTGGATTAATGATACGGCACCTGGTAATGCCCAACAATGTGAGTGGCTCAATGGCAGCCATGGAGTGGATCGCAGGTCACCTGCCTCCAGAGACCTATGTGAATATAATGATCCAGTACAGGCCCTCATACCGGGCACATCTCTATCCGGAAATTGACAGCTCTGTTCCCGGGGATTTTTATGAGGAAGTGGTTACCGGGGCCCGGAACCTGGGGCTCACAAACCTGGATGTGGACATTTGACAGGCTGCAGTAATGACTACTTCCAGTCGTAGGGAGTAACCTGGTATACGTAATAATTAAGCCAGTTGGAAAACAGAAGACTGGCGTGGGCCCGCCAGCGAATGACAGGATCCTTTGTGGGGTCATTATCCGGGAAGTAGTTCACCGGTACCGCAGTATTCATCCCTTTGGCGCGGTCCCTCTCAAATTCATCTTTCAGGGTGAGGGGATTATACTCCAGGTGTCCGGAGATAAAAATCTGCCGGTTGTCTTTTGATAGAACAATGTTTGAACCCACTTCGGGTGACCATGCCAGGGGGATCAGATCGGGATGTTTTTTGATATCCTCCAGGCGGTTCTCGGTATACCTGGAGTGTGGGGCCGGGAACAGGTCGTCAAATCCCCGGACCAGGTGGTGTTTCCGGTCGGTAATCTGGTGATCGAAGATTCCGAATACCTTGGCCGACAACGGGTATTTCTTGATACCGTAGTGGTAGTAAAGTCCCGCCTGTGCGCCCCAACAGATATGCATGGTGTTGCTTACATAGGTTTTGCTCCACTCCATCACTTCGCACAGTGTCTCCCAGTAGTCCACCTCTTCAAAATCGATCAGCTCTACGGGGGCCCCTGTGATAATCAGTCCGTCGTAGCGATGATCCTTGATCTGATCAAAGGTTTTGTAAAACACCTCCATATGCTTCCGGGGGGTGTTTTTCGATTCATGCTGATCCATATAGAGCAGGTCCAGCTCCACCTGCAGGGGTGTGTTAGCAAGTGATCTGAGTAGGTCCGTTTCGGTAACCATCTTTACCGGCATCAGATTTAGCAGAGCAACACGCAGCGGGCGGATGTCCTGGTGGAGGGCCCGGCTCTCCTCCATGATAAAGATATTCTCCTTTTTCAGCTCCTCGATGGCCGGAAGGTTAGTGGGTACATTAATGGGCATAATACAGATGGATATAAACTATTATAAATTCAGCCACTTCCGAAAATTACTCATTCTGTTTCATTCAATAAGGGTAAAACCTGACTAATGTGTGTTAAATATAAGGGGACCAATAATTTAATACACTTCTAGCAGTAATTGCAATTTTGATCACAAGTTTAATATTTACACAATTTCCACAAAATCAGATAAATGATGCTATTTTTATTACAATTGCAGTAGATGGTGAATAGTCGGGAAAACATTATGATAATCATTGATTTAGAATGATAAGACAAAGATTGTTTTTCATTATCTGGTCACTTTTTTTTCAGGGTATAATCCTTTATGCTCAAAACCTGATCAATAATCCCTCGTTCGAGTATGGAACGGGGAACACCCCATCTTCCTGGTATCATCCTGCTTCAACTGCCACAATAATATATGCCTGGGAGGAAGATATTGCCCGTATGGGAAATCGTTCCCTTTCAATACAAAAAACGGATGAAAACAACCATGCTTTATGGTTGCAGAATCTGGCTCCGGAAGAGAATAAGTATTATAATTTTTCGGTGTTTGGAAAGGCTGGGGCTAATACAGTAAGAATGGACGTGATTATCCGGTTTTGGGACAACGGACATATCCTGAGTCCTCCGGCCGTTATAAAATCAAGATATGTTTATGACTCAAAATGGAGTGAGCTTTCCTTTCAATTCTACCTTCCGCCAGATATTGATTCAATCCAGGTTATTCTTGAACTTGGAGGCAGAACAGGGAAAATATATTTTGATGATGTGGCATTAACTCTGTTTGAACCCCCGGAAAATGACCTGATTGCTTTTAACTGCGGTAGCAGTGATTTTTATTTCAACAGTCCTGATAGCATCCTTTACTTTCCTGACCGGGAATACTCGCCCGGCAACGGAGGGGGTTATATCAATTCATCTGAACCGCCGGAACGGGTATTCGGTTTTGATATTATCGGCGGAACCGAAGAGAGATTACCGTTATATAAACAGGCTGCATATGGATTTGATGAGTACCGGTTTGATGTTGAAAATGGAACCTATGCAGTAAGGCTTCACTTTTGTGAGAATGAATATCACTGGAAAGACAAACGCATACAAAATTTCTCAATCGAAGATATCACGGTCCTGGAGAATTTCGATATCTACCGGCAGGTGGGTCGCAATTATGCTATTGCATATTCTTTCCCGGCAGAGGTCGTTGATGATCAATTGAATATAACTGTGAACGGATTAGCCGGCAATACCATGATATCTGCAATCTCCATTGAAAAAACAACTCCGGATACTACTGCACCGGTGTTGCCGGAGGATCCTGCTATTATCAGCGGTTTTGCACAGGTCATACTGAACTGGAATTCAAACTTTGAAGGAGATATGAAAGGTTTTAATATCTACCGAAAAAGAGCAGATAGTGATTTTGAACTGTTGAATGTTTCCCCTCATCCTTTTTCCCGTTACATTGATAACGAAGTTACTGTTGGCCAGGAATACCAGTATAGAATTACTTCAATTGATCTCTGGGGAAATGAAAGCCAATTCACAAATACTATGTATGCCGTTCCGGTTGGTGACGAAGTTTCAAACCTTCCGGTTTTTGATCTTCTTATAGCCGAAGATAGCCTGGCGAAACTTAATAGTAACATATTCAGTGATGAGTATGTAATGGCAGATTTCATTTATAATGATAGTATATGGAACAATGTAGGTGTACGCTTCAGAGGAAATGTTACACAGAAACTGAGCAAAAAGAACTACAAAATCAGATTTAATAAGGATGAATTGTTCCATGGCATGCAAAAACTGAATCTGAATGCCACAATGAATGACCCGAGTTTAATGAATGATGCAACCTGCTATTCTCTCAGACGAGATGCCGGTGTACTCACACAAGATACATATCCCGTACATCTGAAATTGAATGGCCGGTTTGTTGGAGTATATCTTCAACGGGAACAGGAAGACAACTATTTCCTCGAAAGCCACAATCTGCCGGATGCAAACATCTACAGAAGCCAGACAGGGAATTTTCAGAAATTACCTGCTTCTGATGACTACATTATCGCATATGAGAAGGAGAATAATGAAGCTGCAGGTTACCGGGACCTGATTGACTTTATCGAGTTTATAAATGATTCTTCTGACGAAGAATTTAAAAACGAACTTTCCGGAAAGTTCAATATTGGAGAGTTTCTTACGGCCTATGCTGTATTGAATTGTGTAGCCGATATTGACCAGCATTTTCATAATTTCCTTCTTTTTCACAGTTTACAGGATGGCAAGTGGCGTATCTGCAATTGGGATCATAATACTACTTTCAGGGATCCGCAAACACCCATCGATTTGTATACGGTTGAAAGTCCCTCGTCTATCGGACATCAATACAACTATTTATTTAACAGGATGTTTCATATTGATGAATTCCGTTACTATTATATTCACCGGTTACTGAAACTCACCGATTCACTTTTTTCCCCGGCGGAAATGCAAATCCGCCTTGAGGATTATCACAATCTGATAAGATTCGATGCCGAAAGGGATATTTACAAAAATGGATGGGAAAGTAATGAGCTGTTCTTAAGTCAGCTGGAGAACAGGATCAATTGGGTTCAGGAAAGAGTGGATTTTATAAAAGCTGAAGCTCCGGGGTTTCTTCCGGAGGATTATGACCCGCTTCATAGAATATATATAAATGAAATACTGGTGGTCAATGATGCTCTTTTTGCAGATGAAAACGGGAATTTCCCCCCATGGATTGAGCTATACAATGACGGGATCATTCCGGCAGATATTTCCGGGTGTTACCTGTCCGATAGTTACCAGGACCATACGGCATGGCAATTTCCGCATGGTATAATCATTCAGCCAAAGGAGTATCTGATTATCTGGATGGATGGAAATCCTCCGGCCGGAAATCTCCACACTTCATTACAATTAAATACAAACGGAGGAGAAATAGCATTGTTTGCTCCCGACCAGAGCCTGCTCGATTCAATCAGGTACGGGATGCAATCTGATAATATCTCGTATGCCAGAAACGGTGATGGAAACCCGGATTGGACACTATTTTGTTATCCCACTCCTGATGCTCCAAACAGAGTGCCAGCACCAATTCCACCGGTATTTATCAATGAATTTTTAGCTTCAAACAACACTGTTATTCACGACGAAACCGGAAGTTATGAAGACTGGGTGGAATTATATAACAATTCAGGAGAAACAGTAAATATCGGGGGATATCATCTGACGGATGATCTGAATAGTCCAATGAAATGGAAATTCTCCAATCCAACAGAAATTTCCCCCTTTGGCTTTTTGCTCGTATGGACAGATGGAGATCCGGATGATGGAGTTTTACATACTTCCTTTAAGCTTTCACAAGATGGCGAAGAAATAGGATTCTATACTCCTGACGGAAAAATTGCAGTAGACACGATCAGTTTTGGTCCTCAGCAGACTGATATCTCCATGGGCAGGACCGGTGACGGAAATCCCGAATGGATCTTTTTCCTGTCTCCTACCCCCGGTCTGTCCAACACAAGTACCGGAATAGGAATCCCTTCCGGACAACAGGAGCAATTTTACCTGGAACCTGGATATCCCAATCCATTCACTTACTATACTACAATTCATTATGGATTGCCGGTTGCTTGTCCGGTAAAAGTCTTAATCGTGGACATCCATGG
>JAGLTY010000250.1 GCA_023135025.1 Bacteroidales bacterium
ATTCACAGCTCACAGTGATTAAGGAGGGTAACTACTATGAGCTGTTTGGCTGGATGATGCCTGGATTTAAGAAACTCTCCGTTGCCAGGTCTTTTGCCTCTACCTGGCTGACACCCAACCAGAAGTTCGATCTTGATACCAACTACCATGGAGGGGAGAGGGCGTTTGTTATGACGGGTGAATATGAAAAGGTATTGCCCATGGACATCTATCCCATGCAACTGCTCAAGGCCATTTTAGTGAATGACATTGATAAGATGGAGCAGTTGGGGATTTACGAACTGGATGAGGAGGACCTGGCCCTGTGCGAATTTGTCTGCACCTCCAAGACCCCGGTCACCAAGATCCTCAGGGATGGACTCAGATCCCTGAGAAAAGATATGGAAGAATAATATTTACACCAATTTATAAGCATGAGTTTTTTACGACGATTTGTAGATAAGATCAAACCCCCGTTTGAAAAGGGGGGGAAGCTTCATATATTCCTGGCGGGATTTGAAGCCATCGAATCCTTTTTCTTTGTGCCTAACCAGGTGACCAGGGGACGGGTTCATATCAAGGATGCCAACGATATGAAACGCTCCCTGATTATTGTTCTGATTGCCATGGTGCCTGCACTGTTGTTTGGAATCTGGAATACAGGATTTCACCATTTCCAGGCCCTGGGCATTGAAGCCGCATTCTGGCAGATGGTCTGGTTCGGATTCCTGAAGATACTGCCCATTATTATTGTATCCTATGTGGTGGGTTTGGGAATTGAGATTGCCTTTGCACAGTGGCGTAACGAGGAGGTGGCTGAAGGCTACTTCGTTTCCGGAATGCTGATCCCGCTTGTAATGCCTGCCGATGTACCGCTCTGGATGGTGGCCGTGGCCACAGTATTCGCCGTGGTGATTGGGAAAGAGGTATTCGGGGGAACCGGCATGAATATTCTGAATCCTGCCCTGGTGGCCAGGGCATTCCTCTTTTTTGCATACCCCAGTAATATGTCTGGCGATAAGGTCTGGATTGCCGGCCTTACCGACGGAACGGGTATTATTGACGGATATTCAGGAGCGACCATACTGGGCCAGGCGGCACAGAACACCTCCTCCTTTGTAAACGGATTGGGGGAGGCCTATACGACCATGGATATGTTCCTGGGGACCATCCCAGGTTCTATCGGGGAGACCTCCACTCTGGCTATTCTGATCGGGGCCGCGATCCTGGTCCTCACCGGCGTGGCCAGCTGGAAGATCGTCTTTTCGGTGTTTGCCGGAGGGGCAGCCATGGGGCTGATTCTGAATCTATTTGCTATAAACGAATTTATGGCTCTTCCTTTCTGGGAGCATCTGCTGCTGGGAGGTTTTGCCTTTGGTGCTGTCTTTATGGCCACCGATCCGGTGACTGCCACGCAGACCGAAAAGGGCAAATGGATCTACGGGTTCCTTATTGGGTTCCTGGCCATCCTGATCAGGGTGCTCAATCCGGCCTATCCTGAGGGTGTGATGATGGCCATCCTGCTGATGAATGTCTTCGCTCCGCTGATCGACCACTATATTGTTGAAGGCAATATCAAGAAGAGATTGAAAAGAGCAAAAGTAACTGCAAACTAATATTACGAAACGAACATGAGAAGTTTTAGCAATACATACATTTTTGTCTTTTCGCTGATCATGGTAACGATTGTGGCGGTGCTGCTTTCATTCGTTTCCACGCAGTTGAAGCCACGCCAGGAGATGAATGTCCAGATTGAAAAGAAACAGGACGTACTCCGCTCGGTGGGCAGAGCTGAAGATGCAGCTGAGGCAGACGACAAGAACGCCTACATCAACGAGGAGTTCGGAAAATACATTACAGAATCCTATGTAGTTGATTTCAATGGCAACAGGGTAGAGGCCGATGCTTTTGAGATAATGCTGGGGCTCACCGCTGAGATCCGCAAAGCCCGTGAAGAGCGTAACTATCCGGTCTTTGTCTATTCTGAAAACGGGGGACCAAAAAAATATGTGGTACCCGTTCGAGGCAAGGGACTCTGGGGACCCATCTGGGGGTACATTGCCCTTGAGGAGGACCTGAATACCATTTCCGGTGCTGTATTTGACCACAAGGCGGAGACTCCCGGACTGGGTTCAGATATCAATACCGGCTGGTTCCAGGAGCCCTTTACCGGGAAGACCATTTTCAACGAGCAAGGTGAATTTGTCTCTGTGGAGGTTGTCAAGGGCGGAGCCGACCCATCCAATATACACCAGGTAGATGCCATTTCGGGTGGTACCATTACCTCCAAGGCACTGGAAGAGATGATCATGGATTGCATGACAGGTTATGTGGCCCATTTTAAAGAACTAGCAAATAACTAAGATATGAGTACTGAAAAGGAACCTTTATTTTCGTCGAAGAACCTGAAGCTTCTGAGCGAGCCGCTGGGAAAGAGCAATCCGATCACCGTTCAGGTGCTGGGGATCTGTTCGGCACTGGCTGTTACAGTGAAACTGAAGCCCTCCATCGTGCTGGCCCTGTCGGTACTTGTGGTTATGGCGGTCTCCAATGTGGCGATCTCCCTGTTAAGGAAAATGGTACCACCGCGTATCCGGATCATTGTTCAGCTGGTGGTGATTGCCACCATGGTGATCCTGGTGGATCAGGTACTGAAGGCATATGCATATGACGTTAGCAAGCAGCTTTCGGTATTTGTAGGTCTGATTATTACCAACTGTATCATCATGGGACGTCTTGAAGCTTTTGCACTGGCCAACAGGCCATGGCCAGCTTTTCTGGACGGACTGGGTAATGCAGCCGGTTATGGAGTGATCCTGATTCTGGTGGCCTTTGTCAGGGAGCTGCTCGGTTCGGGAACACTGCTTGATATGCAGGTAATTCCACAGGCCTTTTACGATGCCGGGTATGTGAACAACGGAATGATGATCCTTCCCCCCATGGCACTGGTGGTGGTGGGTGTTATCATCTGGGTGCAGCGTGCGCGCCGGAAAGAGCTGATAGAAGACTAAATCATTTTGTTTGAACAATAGAAAATAGCATCCATGGAAAATTTAGTCAACATATTTGTCAAGTCCATCTTTATCGATAACATGATCTTTGCCTATTTCCTGGGCATGTGTTCCTATCTGGCCGTATCCAAAACGGTCAAGACCTCGACGGGACTGGGGATCGCTGTGATCTTTGTACTTGGATTTACCGTTCCCATCGACTTTCTTCTCGAGAAATTTATCCTGAAGGCAGGTGCCCTTACATGGATCAGTCCATCGCTGGGTGATGTGGACCTCAGTTTTCTCTCCTTTATCATGTTTATCGCTGTGATCGCATCCATGGTTCAGCTGGTGGAGATGGTCATCGAGAAGTTTACCCCCGCGCTCTATACCTCGCTGGGTATTTTCCTGCCCCTGATTGCTGTGAACTGTGCCATCCTGGGCGGTTCGCTCTTTATGCAGGAGCGTGAGTATGCCAATATTGCCGAAGCCACTGTATTCGGGCTTGGTTCGGGTGTGGGCTGGTTCCTGGCCATTGTGGGCATTGCAGCCATCCGTGAAAAGATACAGTACTCCAATGTTCCCGCACCACTGCGCGGACTGGGCATCACCTTTATTATTACGGGGTTGATGGGGATCGCTTTTATGAGTTTTATGGGTATTAAATTATAGGACTATGATATTTCTCACTTCAACACTTACAGTGATTTTAATCAGTGTAGCCGTTTTCCTGTTCGTGATCCTGCTGCTGGTGGCCATGCTGCTCTATGCCAGGTTCAAACTGACCCCGCAGGGCGATGTGCAACTTAAAGTCAATGACAAGGAGTTTACTGTTTCGCCGGGATCCACCCTGCTGAATACCCTGTCGGCCAACGATATTTTTCTGCCCTCGGCCTGTGGCGGCGGTGGAACCTGTGGTATGT
>JAGLTY010000251.1 GCA_023135025.1 Bacteroidales bacterium
CCGGGAATCCCTTTTTCTGATAGTGGTGATGGATGGGTGCCATCAGCAACAACCTTCTGCCTGCACCATATTTTAGTCTGGTCCTTTTGAACCAGCCTACCTGCAAAATCACTGAAAGGCTCTCCACCAGGTAAACCCCGCACAGAATGGGGATCAACAGCTCCTTACGGATCACCACGGCAAAAACCGCAATAATACCACCCAGGGCCAGACTCCCGGTATCGCCCATAAATACCTGGGCCGGATAGGAGTTGTACCAGAGAAATCCGATGGTGGCACCTATAAATGCACTGGCAAATATGACAAGCTCCCCTGCATTGGGGATATGCATAATGTTCAGGTAATTTGAGTAGATGGCGTTCCCCGACAACCAGGCCAGCACTCCCAGGGTAACCCCGATAATGGCCGCCGACCCCGTGGCCAATCCGTCGAGCCCATCGGTTATATTGGCCCCGTTGGAGACTGCCGTCACAATAAAAATGACCGCCAGTACAAAGATGATCCACACCAGATGATCGGCATATTTTCCGCTGAACCAGACCAGCCAGGTGTAATCAAATTCGTTGTTCTTGACAAATGGAATGGTGGTAAGCGGCCTTTTATGTTCACTCACTATATAAAGGTTTCCGGCCTGGTCCACCTGCATCTCTTCAGTCTTGTACTCATTGAAATTCTCCTGGGTCACCTGGGTCCGTTCACGAATCACCACATCTTCGCTGAAATAGAGGGTCACCCCTACAATCAGTCCAAGTCCCACCTGGCCAATCACCTTGAATTTACCACGCAATCCCTTCTTGTTCTTTCTGAATACCTTGATATAATCGTCGAGGAATCCGATCAGACCCATCCAGAGGGTTGCCACCAGCATCAGGATGATATATATGTTGGTTAGGTTTGCAAAAAGCATCACCGGTATAATGATGGATGCCAGGATGATGATCCCTCCCATGGTGGGAGTCCCCTGCTTCTGTTTCTGTCCGTCGAGACCCAGGTCGCGGACCGACTCCCCGATCTGCTTCCGGTGAAGCATATTGATGATCCGCTTACCAATAATCATGGAGATCACAAGGGATGTAATAATCGTAAAGGAGGCCCTGAAGGAGAGGTACTGAAACATCCCTGCTCCCGGAAAATCGAACTGTTCAAGATATTCAAAGAGGTGATATATCATTGTCTATCTCTTTAAATTTTGCTTCAATAACTCCATATCATCAAATGCCCTTTTCTCACCGGCAATCTCCTGTGTTTTCTCGTGACCCTTACCGGCCACCAGAATAATATCTTTCTGCCCTGCAATAATGCATGCAGTACGAATGGCCTCTTCGCGGCTCACAATGCGCATGGTGCGTTCAAGCAGTTGCTTCGGCACCCCCTCCATCATCTCGTCGAGGATCACCTCCGGATCCTCATCCCTGGGATTATCGGAAGTGAGGATCACCTTGTGACTGGCTCCGGCAACAATCCTGGCCATGGCCGGGCGTTTCCCCCTGTCCCTGTTACCACCGGCACCCACCACGGTGATGATCTCACCACCGGCCACATTAACTTCATGGATGGTATCCAGAACATTTTGCAGTGCATCCGGGGTATGGGCGTAGTCCACAATAACGGTGGTCCCTTTTTCGGAACGAAAAGTCTCAAACCTTCCCGCTACCGGATTCAGTTCACTTAATGCAGCTATCACATCATCGGGGTGATGTCCCAGCAATATGGAGGCTCCATAGGCACTCAGGAGGTTTGCAGCATTAAATCTGCCCGGCAGTTTGACCCAGACCTCGTTGCCATTGACCTCCATTGCCGAGCCCTCCAGGTGCATCTCTGTAATCTTTCCCCTGAAATCGCACATGGACCGCAGGCTGTATATATGCTTTTCTGCCTGGCAGTTCTGTAACATCACTTTCCCATTTTTATCGTCACCATTGACCAGGGCAAAAGCATCTGCCGGCAACCTGTCAAAAAAGCGTTTCTTTACGTTCAGGTACTCCCTGAAATCCTTGTGGTAGTCGAGATGGTCCCGGGTCAGGTTGGTAAAGATCCCACCATTGAACTCCAGGCTCCCCACACGTTCCTGGTCAATGGCATGAGAGGAGACCTCCATAAAACAGTATTCACAGCCGGCATCGACCATCTCCCGCAATGCCGCATTGATCTGGAGGGGATCAGGTGTTGTGTGGGTGACCGGACGGGACGCTGAACCGATCAACACCTGAATGGTGGAGATCAATCCGGCCCTGAATCCCATCAAATGATGCATCTGATGCAACAGCGTTGCTATGGTGGTCTTTCCATTGGTTCCTGTAATGCCCACCAGGCTCAATTCAGAAGAGGGGTTACTGTACCAGGTTGATGCCAATTGTGCCAGTGCCTTCCGGCTGTCTGGCACGCAGATAATGGGAACTCCGGAATCTTTGGTATCGCCTCTCTCCTCACAAACCACAGCCGCTGCACCTGAGCCAATGGCCATATTCACATACTGGTGACCATCGGCCTGCAGCCCCCTGATGGCCACAAACAGATCACCTTCCCGGACCTCCCGTGAATCGAAAGTGATCTTCCCAATATGGGGATCCTGATCGCCGGTTACTGCAACCATCTCTAAATCCTGTATGATCTCTTTCAGTCTCAATTATCCGTCGTTAATACTCATGTTCAGTTTTACTTCGGTTCCTTTCCGAATGGTACTCCCCGGCAGTTGCGATTGCCTCTGTACCGTTCCCCTTCCGTCCGACACCACTTTTAATCCTCTGCTTTCAAGCAGGTAGACAGCATCTTTCAATCCCATATCAACCACGTTGGGTACCAGTTGTGAGGAGACGTGCCTGGAGGAGGAGATCACTCCCTCCGGAGTGCTTCGGGTGGAGACCCAAAGACTCTCATCTCCCTGTTTCTTCAAGGGCAGGTCGAGATACTCAAAAACAGATGTCAGACCATCGCCGCTGCC
Organism: Bacteroidales bacterium; assembly: GCA_023135025.1. Taxonomy (GTDB): domain Bacteria; phylum Bacteroidota; class Bacteroidia; order Bacteroidales. The sequence continues at coordinate 2,942 of JAGLTY010000251.1, forward strand.
ACTCTTGGAATAAGGGGCCTGCAGTGTCTCCTCTGCAAGCAGCACCTGGTCTTCATGCAGTTCGTATTCCCTTACATAGATCCTGTCTGTGATATCCCTGAAAATAGGGCCCGCCACAACATTTCCATAATAGATCTGTTTGGATGGGGCGTTGACCACTACAATACAGGAGTACTTGGGTTGATCGGCAGGGAAATAGCCCACAAAAGAGGCCTGGTAGGATTTGGTATACCCCTCTTTACTGAGCGACAACTGTGCAGTCCCGGTTTTACCTGCAATCTTATAGTGACTGTTGGCCAGATTCCTGGCAGTACCGCTCTCCACAACCCCCACCAGCATCTTCTTTATATGACCAAGTGTCTCCCTGGAGCAAATGTGGTTATTCAATACCTCGGTCTCCCCTCTCTTTATAACCTTCCCGTGGGAACGGATCTCCTCCACGAATACAGGTTTGACCATCTTCCCGTTGTTGGCTATCGCATTGTAAAAGGCCAGAATCTGAAGGGGAGTCATGCGTACCTCATAACCCATGGACATCCATGGGAGGGAGATTCCCGACCAGAGTTCGCTGTCGGTATATTTGATTTCGGGCCGACCCTCTCCCCTGATCTCTATCCCCAGTTTCTGGTTGAGACCCATTTTATACAGCCGGTTTACAAACTGTTCCGGCTTCTCCTTATAGTTTTCAAAAACCATCTTAGAGATTCCCACATTGGACGACACTTCAAAAGCACGTTGTACGGTTATCTTTCCCAGTGCATCATGCTGGCTGTCTTCCACCTTATTGCCGTAGTATTCGATCACCCCATCGCCCACATCAACGATATCGTTCGGATGGACATGGCCGTCCTCCAGCAGGGCAATCATGGAGGCCAGCTTGAAGGTGGAGCCCGGCTCGGTCGACTCACCAATGGCAAAATTGTAATCCTCACTATAGTGCCCATCCT
>JAGLTY010000252.1 GCA_023135025.1 Bacteroidales bacterium
TATCGGTATGAACTACGATTATCCCGAGGCAGGCTATAAGAGAAGGGCGGAGATCATTGAAGAACATACCAGCTATCAGAAAGGACTGCTCTGGTTCCTGACCAGCGATCCGGCGGTTCCTGCAGAAGTGAGGGAGAAGATGAGTCATTGGGGATATGCCGGGGATGAATTTACCGACAACGGACACTGGCCTCACCAGATCTATGTACGTGAAGCGCGACGGATGGTGGGTGATTTTGTGATGACAGAGAATGAGGTGCTGGGCAAATCGCCGGTGGAACAGTCGGTGGGCATGGGCTCATATACTATGGATTCCCATAACGTTCAACGCTATATCAAGCCCGACGGCTTTGTCCAGAACGAGGGCGATATCGGTGTACATCCCGAAAATCCTTACCAGATCGATATGCGCTCGTTGCTACCCTCAAAGTTTGAATGCTCCAACCTGCTGGTTCCGGTCTGCCTCTCATGCTCCCATATTGCCTTTGGCTCCATCCGAATGGAGCCTGTTTTTATGATCCTGGGGCAGAGTGCTGCCACGCTTGCTGTGATGGCCATAGAAGAGAAGAGTGAGATTCATGATATTCCCTATGAGAAACTGAGGCAACAGCTTCTTAAAGATGGACAGGTGCTCCAACAATAATCTTTTAAATCCAGGTGCTATGGTGATATATAGAAAATCTTTACGGTGGATCCTTATTCCGGCCCTCCTGCTGCTATTGAGTAGCTGCCATAAGGAGATATTTGTGGAGTGTGAAAGCTTCGATAACAGGGGTGGGTGGGTGATAGATCCACAGTTTGTGGAACAGGTGGGATCGCCCTACCTGATGGCTCACGGCATGGGCGAACCGGTGGAGAATGCCACCACAACCATCCAGGTTCCCTCCGGCGGAAGCTATCATGTATGGGCCCGTACCACCGACTGGGCTCCGGGTAACTGGTCTCCGCCAGGAGAGTTTAATATCTGGCTGGGTGAGGAGAAGCTGCCCAAATCCATGGGACATTACAGGGGTTGGGGATGGAACTATGCAGGTAAGATAAAAGTGAAGGGAGGCCCGGTTGTAGTGGAACTGGAAGATCTGACTGGATTCAACGGCCGCTGCGATGCACTCTACATCAGCAACAAGTACCGTACTCCCACCAACCAGCAGGATTACATCAAAGATATGAGGAACCGTTTTTCGGGATATGCAGGACAACCCCAGGAGACTTTGGCATTTGACCTGGTGGTGGTTGGAGGGGGTATTGCAGGATGCGCTGCTTCCATCGCTGCTGCGGAACAGGGACTGAAGGTGGCACTGATCCACGACCGACCCGTTCTGGGAGGCAATGCCAGCAGTGAAATCAGGGTCCATACCCTTGGGATCTATGGCCATTTTGAAAGGATCCTGAAAATGCTTGATACGAAACACTACCCTAACGGATCGCCCGATGCACTTGCAGACGAAAGGAAGCGGCACAAAAATATGGAAAGCTATCCCGGCATCAGCCTGTTTTTGAACTACAGGGCGTACCAGGCAAACAGCAATGAGGAGTTGATCTCCTCTGTGGATGCCAGGCATACTTCAACTGGAAAGGCTATCCGGTTTGAGGCCCCGTATTTTGTGGACTGTACAGGGGATGGATGGATAGGATACTGGGCGGGGGCTGAGTATCATTACGGACGGGAGCCTGACACTTTGTATGGCGAATCGTGGGAGAAGTACGGCGAGCTATGGAGCCCGGAAAAGGAGGACCAGCAGGTACTGGGTGCTTCTGTGCTCTGGAGAACTTCTGAATCAGATAGTGCATATGAATTTCCCGAAGTTCCCTGGGCCATGGATGTTGCCGGACAATACGCTGCAAGAAAAGGCACCTGGCACTGGGAGCTGATAAGCGACCGGTGGCACCAGGTCGATCATGCAGAACAGATCAGGGACCATATGCTAAAGGCCATTTACGGCTCATTTTACAACGAAAAGCAGAAAGATGGCAGAGACTCCTTAAAACTGGAGTGGGTCTCTTATTTGCTCGGAAAGAGAGAGTCACGCCGACTTGTGGGTGATTACCTCTATACATTCAACGATATGAGGGAATCCACCTCTTTTCCCGATTCGGTGGTGGTTGAAATCAGGGAGGTGGATGTGCACTTTCCACAAAATAAACTGGATGAGAGCAAACCCGACTTTCTCACCGAAGCGATGTTTTACCCGGCCGGCCGGTACCAGATCCCTTACAGATCGCTCTATTCAAAGAATATCGGTAACCTCTTTATGGCTGGCAGGTGCTTCAGTTGCAGCCATGTGGGACTGGGTGGGCCAAGGGTGATGAGGACCACCGGCCAGATGGGTGCTGCAGTAGGGTATGCAGCCTCCCTCTGCACAACACATCAGTGTTCACCACGTGAACTCCATGAAAACCACCTTGCTGAGTATATGGAGCTTATCCTGACTTCAAACCAGATCAATTATAAATGAAATTGCTTATATCAGACCTCTATTAAGAGTTTCGAAACCCGGTAAAAACAAGTCGAGTTAAACCATATATCTCACTATATTTCAAACAATCCAGTGATCCAGCTTCAACAAATCGAAGAAGAAAACTCCCTGAAGCACAAACCTGACCAGGCGTGCCAGGGCGTACAGTAGAAAGAGCCTGAAAGGATACTTGAAAAGTGTCACGGCAATCACCACCAGTGAAAATGGGGTGAACGGGAAGAGTGCAGCGATCACAATAAATGCACCTCCCCACTTCCGGATAAATATAATATAGCTTTCCAGCCGCCGTTCGGTGAAAGCCTTGATCCTGGGCATGCTGGCAATCCACATCCCGATCCCATAGGAGATCACTCCACCTGCATAGGAGAGAACCCCCAGCAGGGCAAGCCAGAACATGGGCCTGTCAAATTTCTGCGTCCATATCACAAAAAGGTCCACCGGGATCATTCCGGTGATTGATTCGGACAGAAAAAACAGGAAGATAACGAACCTGTCTGAGAGACGCTCTATGATCCCGCCAAAAAAGGTGTTGTAATCTACCAGGTATTTCCCGATCAAAAATACGATCAATATAACAACGAGGTAGAGCAACAGGATCAGGAGAACACTACGACCCACATACCTGAAAAACCCCCTCTTCCTCAAATTTATAAGGGATTCCTTCCACCGGAATCCAGACCTTCCGTTAGTAGATTCTAAAGGATCATCGATCATTGCTCCGGAGATTTGAATCTGCACAATAAATTACGAAATAGGGTCGGGAAATCAAAAGATTTGGTAATATCCTATCGCTGATCAACTTGCCCGGCAGGATCCCCTGGCAGCACTAGATCGAAATATCGTATGCCATCAATGCCTCTCCCCGTCGCTGGAAGAGAACACCATTGTGTATAACCGGGTGGGAGAAGTGGTGACTTGTGCCCTTTGTTATCTTAAAGGAGCTGATCTCCTTAAGCTTTCCCTCATCATACCCGATCAGTTTCATCTGGCCACGCTGGTTGTAGTAGTATAGCATCTCATCTGCGGCGATGACCGCTCCATGACCAATCTTCAGTGAGTCTGTCAATACCCCTGTGGTGGCATCAATGGATTTGAAATATTGAGTGGATGTGCCGCTTGTATAGAGGAAGTTCCCTATTTTTACTATCCCACCCATGAAACTGTCAAATCCGGGATTGCGCCATACTTCGGTAATTTCGCTGCCATCCTCGGACAGGTCAAGCCTGACGCCGCCATTACCATCACCTGCAGCGTAATAGATCGAACCATCCCCGTACATCACTGCATTGGGATGAGTATCCCCGTACCCCAGGCTCCTCTTCTCAGGAGGGTAGCTCTCCTGCTCCTGCCACCACAACAGTTCACCTGTTTCCGCATCCAGCCCCATAAGGTGGTAGGCCGAAAAGGT
>JAGLTY010000253.1 GCA_023135025.1 Bacteroidales bacterium
TAGGGTTGTTTGGGTGTGAAATCGAGTCGGATCACCCCCATCAGTTTCTGATAGTCTGCCAGAGACGGGTCATCAGCTGCGAGGGTTCCGGGTGTGTTCGCGGTAAACTCCCTGTCATTGCGAAAGAAGAAGGAGAAGTCGCTGTTGTTGACCAGGATGTTTTGCCGTCCATAGGAAGCCGAAGTGGTCACTATCCATCCATTGGCCACATCAATCCGGTTGTAGAGGGTGGCATCGATCTGCTCATATTTTTTCATATAGTTCTCCCTGAGGAAGAGGGAATATACCATATTGGTGAACCTGGGAATACCTGAAGAGCCATTGAAGTCGGAGGAGGTGTAGTTGAGGTAGATTGCCACCTTGCCACGGGCCAGGGGCGCATACAGGAGGTCGCTGTTCCAGGTAACCATGGGGGCATTTCTGTGGAATGCATATTCGGCAACCAGGTTTGAACGGATCGTAAGCATGGTGTCGGGTTTCCAGTTGACACGGAATGCCTGTCCATAAGAGAGTCCGTCTACCGTATTGAATCCCAACCGGTCCAGGTCGATCAGTCCGTCATGGGAAAACCGGAACTTTCCCCTGCTCATGGTATAGGTGCGCCCCATCAGGATGCCCCGGAGCCTTCTCTGTCTGTGACTGGTGGTTCTGATGGAGTCGCCTCCTGCGACAGAAGTGGCTCTCTGGATACCGATGATGGAGTCCCTCTCCTTCAGGGTGAGATGTTCTTCAGGGGTAAGAGGGATGGGGCGAACAGCGTTCCAGTAGAGCGAATCATTCTTTACAGCGCTATCTGCCACTGAAAAGGTGGTGCCGGTCTGGTTCATGTCACCCCCTTTCTGATCCGGTGCTGTTTTTCCGGCCTCCTTTTCCATCAGCTTTGAGAGACGTTGCACATCCCGGTTGGTCAACTCCTCTTTTTGAAGCAGTTCGTTGATCTTCTCCTGCTCTCTGGAGAGAGGCTGTTCATCCGGTTGTTCATCCGGCTCTTCTACCTTGTTCATGGAGCTGAAATAGATCTCCGGAAGGTTGGGGTTGAGGGTTACATCAGAGTACTCCAGCGAAGAGACATAGGTCACACTGGCCAGAACCCCGGCAATATCTACATCCACTCCGATTTTATGGTTAACCGGCAGCCAGGCATCCATGATTATATTGGCGAAGAGTTGCTGCAGGGTAACGGTGCCGGCAATGGTATTTACAGAAAGGTCCGCAGAGTGGAGGCACCAGAGGTCCTCTACAATATAGAGATACCCTTCGCATATCTGCTGACTTTTTCTTTTTGGGGTCACCCTGATCTTATTGATGATGTAGGTCCCCTCCAAAAATGTACCATCAAATTTGAAGCGGTAATAGGTAAAAGCGTTGCGGGCCAGGGGAGAGATGAACCCTTCAATCTGCTGCTGGTAGAGGCTGGTATTGATATAATCCATTGGGTTAACATTCTCTGTATAACCGGGAAGGGTGTTCTGGGAAGCAATGACCCGCATCTCATATTTATCGGGAGCCGTAAACTGAACCTCATTGAGAGACTCCAGCATATAGGCTTCACCCTCTTCTACCCTGATATTATTCACCTGGATCCTTCTGGCAATGGCCCTGGGTAGTTTTTCCAGGAGTGCGGTTCCCTTGATATATATCTCGGCATCGTATTTCAAGACCTCATGCAGGTGGTAATTTGCCAGCCCGATTGTTTTTCGCATGATCCAGTAGGCCGGATCCTCTCCGGTGGCGCTAATCCTCACTTCGGGGATAAAATAGGTCTGGGGTGGCAGCTCAATCACCAGGTTGGTGTATTCCGGTCCCACCTCAATGGTGCGGGTGACCTCTGTGTATCCCAGGCTGCGAAAAAATATGGTATACGATCCTTCAGGTAGTGGTAAGGAAAACAAGCCCAGTGCATTGCAGGTAGTTCCCCTGGTCAGCTCCTTAATGAAAATGGCCGCATACGGGACCACCTCACCGTTCACATCACGGATCTCTCCCCTGATACCCTGGGAACGGGCTGTGGCCATGAATACCACTAGAAACAGAAAAACAGTGACGGATTTTAGAATCTTTTTACCCACTCTGAAATTGTTTACTACAGCGCAAAATACTCTTTTGCGTTGTAATAACACACATTCTGAATCAGATTGTCGATCATTGCAGGGTCGTTGGGAATCTCTCCACTCTCCACATCGCTTCCCACCAGGTTACAGAGAATCCTGCGAAAATATTCGTGCCGGGGGTAGGAGAGAAAGCTGCGGGAATCGGTCAGCATTCCCACAAAACGACTGAGGAGCCCCAGTGAGGAGAGAGTGTTTATCTGGTCGATCATACCAAACTTCTGATCCATAAACCACCACCCTGATCCAAACTGCATTTTCCCGGCTGTTTTTCCGTCGTTGAAATTATTGACCATGGTTGCAATCAGCGCATTGTCGACCGGATTGAGGTTGTAGACAATGGTTTTTGCCAGTTGGTTCTGTTCATCCAGCCGGTTCAGGAACCTTGACAGGGAGCGGGCCATCCTGAAATCACCAATGGAATCGAAGCCGGTATCCGGACCCAGTTCATGGAATTGACGGGTGTTGTTGTTCCTGATGGCACCCACATGGAACTGCTGGGCCCATCCTGCTTCATGATCCATCACAGCCAGTTCGATCAGCATGGCAGATTTAAAATGCTCCACCTGCTGCGGATTGAGGGAGCGGCCCTTCCGAATCTTCAGAAAAATCTTCTCAATTTCCTGGTGATCAAACTCTTTCGCATAAAACCCTTCCAGTCCGTGGTCGGAGATCCTGCACCCCATCTGGTGAAAGTAATCGTGCCTGTTCTGGAGTGATGTAAGCAGATCCAGGTAGGTAGAGATGGAGCTGCCCGATGCTTCTTCCAGGGTCTCCAGGTAACTGTTGTATGCGACGGTATCCTCCACAGCCATGCACTTGTCTGGTCTCCAGGCCGGAAGCACCCTGGTTTCAAATCTATCCTCCCTGATCTTCTGGTGATACTCCAGCGAATCCACCGGGTCGTCGGTGGTACAGATCACCTCCACATTCATCTTCCGCACCAGGTTGCGCACACTGAACGCTTCCGACTGGAGCATCTCACCCGCCTGCTGATAGATACCCGGAGCACTCTCCGGATTTAGCAATTGGTCGATGCCGAAATAGCGCTGAAGTTCAAGATGTGTCCAGTGATAAAGAGGATTGCGAAGGGTATCGGGTACTGTGGCGGCCCACTTCATAAATTTCTCCTTATCTGTTGCATCACCTGTGCAGAACCGCTCTTCCACTCCATTGGCACGCATGGCCCTCCACTTATAGTGGTCCCCTGCCAGCCAAACCTGTGTCAGATTTTCAAACCTGGTATCCTCAGCAATCAGGCGGGGGTCCAGGTGACAGTGATAATCAATAATGGGCATTCTGGCAGCCACATTGTGGTAGAGCCTTCGGGCTGTTTCACTTTCCAGCAGGAAATCTTCGTCAAGAAACTTCTTCATGGGGTTGTCGCTTAAAACAGTCTTTGTATGTGTCGTTCGTAGATATTGATCATCACCTGCTCGCCCACCACTTCATGGTGTTTCCTGATCATCGCAAGATAGGCTTCACCCAGCTCTGCAGCCACTTTATAACCCACATGAATCAGTTGTCTGAAGCCTGAATGATAGTTGTGATGGCCAGGAATATGCCGAAGGGTGCTGGCAAACTTCTCACCGTCCCACTGCTCCACCTCTCCGGGTTTTGGCAGTGAGGCAGGATCTATATCAATGACAGCTGCGTATGGTCCGCATAGCTCATCCTGTCTCTCATATGCACTGCTATAGATATCTTTAGCCATCTGCAGGGCCTCTCCACCAGCCATGGCCAGTCCGATAACCTCTTCGAGC
>JAGLTY010000254.1 GCA_023135025.1 Bacteroidales bacterium
ATATAAATGCTGGCCACAACCCGCCTCTTCTATATAAACCAGGGTCAAAAAAGCTAACACAAGTCGTCAGTGGTTGTGTGGGGATGGGCATGCTGGACGATCTTCCGTTTGTAAACGAAGCAGTGATCACAATGGAAGAACCTGCTAAACTGTTCTGCTATACCGATGGCCTGGTAGAGGTCATTCAGGACTCGGGTATTGAATTTGGAACAGAGAACCTGGAAAAGGAGCTTACCAATAACAGTCCGCTGGAAGAGAATATCCAGACCATTATTGAAAATCAAAAAATCCTGGAGGGTTCAGCTGCAATCTTTGACGATATCTCCATCATTGGAGCACAATTTCCAGGAAAAAACGGATTCAGTTAGACAATCTCTTCATCTTCCTCAGGCAGATCCCGGTGGTAGATGTCCATGGCCACCAGCATCGCGGTAAATCCCCAGAAAAGAACCGAAATTTTATCCGTATCCAGGAAATTATTAAGCACTCCGTGCAGGTAATAGGATACCAGTCCCACCAGCACCGCCAGGGAGAAGATCCTGATGGTACGCCTTTTTGATGTTAAATATACCCGGATGCCCGTATAGATAGTGGTTCCGACCACCAACAAAATACTCAGCAAACCAAAAACACCCGTTTCTGCCAGCGGCCCTAAGTACTCACTGTGTGCATTACCCCTGGTGCCAAAATCGGTGCTGATCCGGGTTTTTTCATAGGAACGCTGGTAGCGGCCATACTCAAACTGGTAGGTTCCCGGACCAAAACCAAACAATGGTTTGTCTTTCCACATCCTGAAAGCACAGCTCCATCGGTTGAGCCTTTCAAGATTGGACTGATCGGTGGATATATTTGAGATGGATTGTACATGTTCGGAGAATTCACCGGAAGACTCCACACGGTTCTGCTCAAGTTTCACCATCATTTCTGTCCTGAGAGAAAGGAACAGGCCCGACAGGATGACTGCCGCCACCAGCACAATCTCAAAACGAATTTTCAATTTGAGGATGGTCCAGAATCCAACCGAGGCCAGGATACTCACCCAGGTAGCCCTTGTATAAGAGACCACTGTGGCAAAAGCAAACAGCAGGATCAGCAACACCATCAGGAACCGGGTATTGATATCCTCCCGCTTGATAAACAGGAAGAGAGCCACCAGGACGGGCAGGATGAAGCCCATGGTTGCGCCGTAAGAGGTATGGTCCTTGTAAAACGGAGAGGCCACACGATGTGCCATTTCCTGATTATCCAGTCCGTACTGCATGTGGTTGATCAGCGCATAGATAATCACTCCCGAAAATGCAATGACAAACAGCCAGACATAGGTATGCATGCGCTTCTCTTTTCTGAACAGCTGCGTCGCCAGCAGATAGAAGCCCACAATAAACCAGAGTCGTGAAGCAAGCATCTTAAAGGAGACCAGCATGTCGGTGCTTGTGAGACAGGTGATAAACAACCAGCTCAAATGAAAATAGATGGCCAGGGTAACGGGGTGCCGGAGTACCTTCAGATCGATCCTGTCGCCCATCAGGTACTTCACCATGTAGAGCAGCAGCAACCCTGCCAGCAATGGCTCAGTAGGAAGGTACATATCGATGGAGAGACCCTCAATCAATCTGCTCAGTGGTACGGAAACCGGGACGAAAAATACTATGACCAGGAGGTACTTATCCACCGCAACAATAGCAAGGGCCAGGAACAACAGTACAGCAGGAACCAGGGGAATATAGAAGATTTCCAACGCAAGCATGATGCTGTTCAATGCTACGAAAGAGATCAGGATCCCCCAAAGAAGAGCCTTTGGATACCTTTCCTTGATTCCGTTTATCATTTCTCTTCCTGAATGGCCACCCTGGCCCTGATATTATCGATGATAATCAGTACAATCAATGCAAACAAGAGTGAAGCAAAAGTGGATACAATAACAATCAACGATTTCTTCGGATAGGCCTTTTTCTCCGATGGATATGCCTGTTCAACAACAAACTTATGGGGCAGGTTCTGTTCGGCTTCAAGCCTGGCCTCCTTAAACCTGAGATTCAGATCAGAGACCATGGCTGTTTCATAACGGAGCATATTCATCATGGTAATATAGAGGGCCCCGTTTTCCGAAATGGCTTTGATCAGGTTATTGGTCGGATTCCCGCTGGTCTTCAGGTTTTGGGAGACCTGTTCACTCAACAAATTCATGGAATCCCTTAATATTGCAAGATTATGAGCGGCCTCCAGGTACTCCCTTTCTACCAGGTGGAAAGCCTCCCAGGCACGCTCTTTTTTCATACTGTTGTAAACTGTATCCACCAGGTTGGAAATATCATTGGCAATATTTGCTGCATACTCCGGGTCCTTGTCCATCACTGAAACCTCCACCGACATATACTCTGTTAGTCGAAAATTGATGTTGGACTTATACTCTTCATAAAGCCGGGTTAAGGGATATTTTTCATCGGGCTTTATCTCATAATGTTCCATCAGGTCGTACTTCTGAATAATCCGTGCACGAATCGGTTCTGAATTCAGAATCTGCAGGAGCTGTTCAGCCTGCTCCTCCTCTCCAAAACCATGCACATTCTGTCTTCCTGAATAGTTCTGCGAAAGCAGGTCCCTGGAGATCGATGCATTGGAGGCAGGAAACATTATAACTGATGACTGGAACATGGGGGTGATCAGCACCGAAATAATGATGGAGGCAATTCCTGCCATCAAGCCAACCCCTGTCAGGATTGCCCGTTTCTTCCAGATATAAATTAAAAGATCGACTGAACTGAAATTGTAACCTGGTTGCTTCGCGTTTTCCATATCAATGCATGTTATTGTTCTTTAACCCTGATCAGGTAGTAATTCTTTTTTCCTTTCTGAACCAGCAGATACTTGTTATTGATGAAATCTTCGCCGGTTATATGCTGGTCAGGTCCGGATAACTTCTGTTTGTTAATACTCACACCTCCTCCGGCTATCATGCGCCTGGCCTCTCCCTTGGAGCTGAAAACACCCGTTTCCACTGCCAGAAGTTCCAGTACATCCTGATCCATATCTGATGAAGGGATCTCGAACTGAGGCACTCCCTCAAAAACGGAAAGAAAAACATCCTCCCTGATCTTTTTCAGCGATTCGGTGGTGCCTTTTCCAAAAAGAATACCTGAGGCTTCCACAGCCATGTCGTACTCTTCGCGGGAGTGCACCATAACGGTGAGCTCCTGGGCAAGTTTCTTCTGCATAACGCGGATATGTGGCGCCTCAACATGCCCTGCAACCAGGGCTTCGATCTCCTCCCGCTCAAGCATTGTAAATATCTTCAGGTATTTCTCAGCATCCTCATCCGAAACATTGAGCCAGAACTGGTAAAACTTGTACGGAGTGGTCCGAACCGGATCGAGCCAGACATTGCCCTCCTCTGTCTTACCAAATTTTCCGCCATCCGATTTGGTTATCAGCGGCCATGTGAGAGCAAATGCCTCTCCCCTTTCAATGCGTCTGATCAGCTCGGTTCCTGTCACAATATTTCCCCACTGATCTGAGCCCCCCATTTGCAGCTTGCACTGGTAATCGCGGTAGAGCACCTGGAAATCGTATCCCTGTACCAACTGGTATGTAAATTCAGTAAAGGACATACCTGACTTGCTGTCGGAACCCAGCCTCTTCTTTACTGAATCCTTTGCCATCATGTAGTTGACAGTAATGTGTTTGCCAATATCCCTTATGAACCCCAGGAAAGAGAACTCCTTCATCCAGTCGTAGTTGTTCACCATTAGGGCCCTGTTAGATGTCTCTGTCTCAAAATCAAGGAACATGGAAATCTGCTTTTTCAAAGCCTCCTGATTCTTTCTGAGCGTAGGCTCATCGAGCAGGCTACGCTCCTGTGACT
>JAGLTY010000255.1 GCA_023135025.1 Bacteroidales bacterium
AATGATTTATCGATATGGTCAATGATCAGCGACATACACCAAATGGTCTATCAGAATAACACTTCGCCCGGCATCCCGATCTTCAGGCTGCCATCGTTGGGCACCACCACCTTGATGGCGTAAACAAGGTTCACACGTTCCTCCCTGGTCTGAATAATCTTGGGGGTAAATTCGGCGCGCGGGGAGACCCAGCTTACCACTCCTGTGGTCTCCTCCATCCCCTGCTCTTTGTCGAATCTGACCCTGACGGTTTCCCCGGTTTTTACCGACGAAAGCTGGTTACCAGAGAGATAGGCCCTGAGAATCAATTCCCCCATATCTGCTGTTTTATAGAGAGGTTGGCCTACAGCTGCCACTTCGCCCTGCTCCCTGTATTTGGTAAGCATGATACCTTCGATGGGGTTCCTGACAGCACACTTCACAATCTGATCCTCCACCTGCCTGATCTGTACTTCCAGGGTTTTCCGCTCCGCATGTACAGAAGCCTTCTGCGATTCTGTGGCAGCGATCTGCGCCTCCAGCAGCACCACCTGTCCATTGATATCGTCCTGCTGCTTGGAGGTAGCAGCTCCCCCCTCCACAAGCTTATCTATCCGCTCCTTCTCACGCTCAAGGTTATCCAGCTGCACCCTGCTTACACGCACCTGTGCCTCCAGGGTATTGATTCTTGATCCCAGGGATACAAAGCCCGACTCCAGCCTCACTTTTTGCAGGTAGAGCTGAGTGGTATCGATGATCACTGTTATCTGGTTCTTCAAAAGATCAGCGCCCTCGCGGGCAGGAAATGAGATGATTCTTCCGTTCGACTCGGCCGAAACCATCACTTCGATGGCCTCGAAGTTCCCGTAAGCATCGGCACTGTCGGCCTGCTGGTTGCAGGCCAAAACGGGCAGCAACAGGAATGGCAATAAATATCTGGTATACTTCATGGGTATGGATTTTAAAGGTTACCCTGAATGGTTAAATAGTTGGCCATGGACTGCATCAGCATCACCTGGTGGGTGGCCAGTGTGATCCTTGCCAGGCTCTCTTTATTAAGTTCTGTAACATAGTCTGTGGCGGTCATGGTGCCGTTATCCAGTCGTACAGCTGCCTGACCGGAGATCTTCTTCTGAAGCTCCAGCACCTGCTGGTCCATCTCCATGGTTTTCCTGTACTGTTCAATCCTGGCCTCCTCCTGGACCATCAACGACTCAATCTCCCTGTCAAAAGAGGCACGCTGGTTTTGCAGGATCTGCTGCTGATACCCGATCACTTGCTTCTCTCTGGATGTGTTGTTCCAGTCCCAGATCTTCCACCTCAAACCGGCTCCAACCATGTAGTAGTAATCCCACTCCTCGCTTAGCATATTGTATCCCGGTTTCCCGTAACCGGTCTGTCCGAAGGCATAGAGCACCGGCATACGCTTTTTACCTGCCAACTCCTTCCCCGCCTCCATGGAGGCATGTTTCAAATCAAACAGCCTCTGTTCGGGACGGTCCATGCCCGCAGCCTCAATTCCTTCAAATTGTGGCTTCTCCAGTATGGCACTCTTATCAACACCCTCTCCGCAGAGTACCCTGAGGGCACCCATATATGACTGTTTTCGCGAATCAACCTCAATCATGGAGTTCATCACCTTCAGTTTTTCCACCTCAATCACATGTAGTTCAGTTTCCAGAAGGGAGCCATGAGTAACAGCTGTCTGAACCGCCTTGTAACGCGCTTGCAGATTTTCCAGATGAATCTCCAGGTTTTGCCTGTTCTCCTTTAACACCAGAACAGCAAAATAGAGGTGGTTCACTTTTTCCTTCAACCGGTAAAGGTCCACCTCCACCTGCTGCAGGTCTGCAGCCATAAGCACCTCTTCATAGCTCCTCTTTCCCCTGGAGATTCCCCCGTCGTAAAGGATCTGGGAGATGTCAAGATTCAGACCATACTGGTCATGTGGAACCTCGGGAAATGCTACCGGAATAGAAGGATCGGTCAGTACCACCGTCACCACATCGGACTGATAGGAGAGCTTGCCATTCAGGTCAAGCGAAGGGTACCAGGAGGTTCCGGCCTGATCAATCTTTGTCTCACCCATCTGTTGTATCACCTCCACATCTTCCAACCGGGGAGCATGCTCCCTGGCCATCCTCTGACAATCAAAAAGTGTCAGGGATTCCTGGGCCATAGCGACTCCTGAAAGCATGCATGTTAAAAGAATAACTGTTGTTCTCATCTGGATCGGTTTTGACTCATCAACTGTTTCATCAGCTGAGGTATGATTTTTTTGCGCTCCTTCATCGCCTCAATATAGGCTTCATTGTCGCCGCTATAGAGAATATTCAATACAACCGGCTTGGCTGCAAATGGAAAAATACAGAGACTCAACAGATTCAGGATTACCTGGCGGGGATCCATGCCGCCGGTAACTTTTGAAACCCCCGCCTCTTCCATTTTCTTCAAAGCAATGACAGGATCAATTCCCATCTCCTTAATGATTTGGGGCATTCTTTCCCGGTTAGAAGAGAGCTCCTGCAGAACAAAAATGGGGATCTGCGGATTTTCGATCATGGTATCGATAACCGTTTCAACCAGGGCCGGAATATACTCCTCAAAGGAGATGTCGGAGTGCAACATGGCAGCCAGGTTGGGAACAAAACGTCCCATGGCCTTCCGGAAAACAGCTTCAAATAGCTTGTCCTTGCTCCTGAAATAGTAGTTCAACAGGGTCCTGTTGATCCCTGCATCATCGGCAATATCCTGCATGGAGGTTCCAGCTTTCCCCTTCTGGTAAAAGAGCTTCTCTGCAGATACGATGATCTTTTGTTCAGTTTCTGTTTGAAGTACCATACGGTGACAAAATAGTTTTACGATTTAGTTTAACGGCTTTGTTAAACAACTTCGTAAATATATTACCTTTTATTATTCATGTCAAGTTCTTATTGTAAAAAAAATATTAATCGTATCTTGCGACCCTTTAAAATAAATATAAACAGGTATATTAAATTACTATCATACAACAACTTAATTATGAAGAAGATTCTGTTACTCCTCCTGACACCGCTGCTGTTTTCATGCCAACCAAAGTTTGAAGCGGAGATTACCATACCCGAGATTGAGGGCCATATCACCTTTATGGCCTCCGATGAACTGAAAGGGCGTTACCCGGGAACTCCTGAGGACCTTCAGCTTGCCGAATACCTTGCTGATGAATTTAAAAATGCGGGGCTGAACCTCTATGAGAAAACAGGGATGCAGCATTTTGATATCGTAAAGGAGATTGAAGCTGGACCAACCAACCGTTTCCTGCTGGGCGATTCAGAACTTACACTGGACACTGACTTCTCACTCTTCTCTTTCAGCCATTCAGGAACGGTCAAAGGTGAAGTGGTTTTTGCGGGCTATGGGTTTCAGGTTGATGAAGGGGAGATCAAGTGGGACGACTATGCTTCTCTGAATGTAGAAGGCAGATGGGTGATGATTCTGCGTGGTGTACCGGGAGAACAGGAACCCACCTCGCCGTATGTCAATTACAGTGAGGACCGGGGAAAAGCGCTACTCGCTTCGGACCAGGGTGCTGCAGGTGTAATTTTTGTATCAGGTAGCTCCTTTGATCCTGAGGATCAGTTGGTGGAGCTGAAAGGAAAACAGCACCCCCTTGCCATCCCGGTGGTACAATTGAGCCGGAATGCTGCTGATCAGCTGCTGGCAGTTTCCGGACATGACAGCCTGTCGCTTATTGAATCCGAATTAACCCATGCACTTCAACCATCCTCTTTTTCCACAGGTGTGGAGGTGGATATTACTGTGGACCTCCAGCCAAAAAAGATGGAGACCTCCAATGTGATTGCTATCCTGAAGGGGTCCGATCCTGTTTTAAGAG
>JAGLTY010000256.1 GCA_023135025.1 Bacteroidales bacterium
TTTATCATTCCTGAAGATCATTTTCATCCACCCTGTCATATACTGCAATACCCACCAAATCAGCCCCACATGCAGACCTGAAACTGCCAGCAGGTGCATTCCCCCGGCTGCAGTATAGGCCTGACGCAACTCATCTGTCAGCGACGAACGATCGCCCAGGCAGACAGCTTTCAACAGGGAGACCTCCTCTATCCCTCCATGCCAGTGATCAGATATTTCTCTTCTTATACGTACAGGAGCAAGCCTCCTCTCTTCTCCAATCACAACCCTGTTGGATATGGCTGAGACCGGTCCGGTGGAAACATAGAAACGGTACCAGCAATTCTTCCTGCTCATGATTGACTGGAAATCTGCCCCTCCCGGATTCCCGCTGTTTCGTATGGGCACCAGCTTACCGGAAAATTGCCATGTCTCACCTGCAGCAGGTATCACAGAGTCGGCCGGAATCCTCAGGTAACCTTTCAGATGAGTGCTGGACCGGCAGAGGGTATCGGCCGAAAAGAGCAGATGAACCTCCATATCAAAGGTATGAGCATACTTCCCTGGACGTGGTGACTCAGTAACCTCTCCCCTGATAACCACCCATTCGCCCACAGGTAAACCGGGATCAGCGGGCCGGGAAAATATACCGGTAGCTGTTCCAATGATAAAAAGGAGCATGAACAGGAGTGGTGAGAAGAGCCATGAAACCGATCCGGGTCTCCTCCCCTGCCATGTAAAAAACATGACCGCCATCACCCACATTACAGCCATCACCCATAGAAGAAGCGATATGATCACCACCTCCCCTATTTGAATGGCTGAAAAACCCTGTGTTGCGGTCAACACTCCCCCAAAAAAAGGTATGATGACGCGCAACACGGGAATTTTTCGCAGATCAAACATCCCAAAGGTTCTTTAGAGGATTCATGCAGCGAATTCAAAAATATCTGCTTTTCTTTCTCTTTTATTTGAACCTTTCATACGGGTTGATAGTTTTATATACGAGAATTATATAAACACATAATAAAAGTCAAATGGCAACACTTACAACACAACACATGGGAGTCACCCTTAAGAACCCTCTGATCCTGGGTGCATGTAATCTCTCTAATAACCTGGACAAGCTGAAAGAGGCAGAGCAGGCGGGTGTGGCAGCAGTGGTATACCGTTCCCTGTTTGAGGAGCAGATCCAGCTTGAAGATAACGAGCTGAGCAGTCAGCTGGAAGCCTATGATGACCGCAATGCTGAAATGATCAACCTGTTTCCAAAAATTGAACATGGAGGGCCTAAAGAGCTTATACATAACCTGAAACAGGTAGTTGAAGGTCTCTCCATTCCTGTATTTGCCAGTCTGAACGCCGTCTATAAAGAGTCATGGGTTGAGTATGCCAAGCTGCTTGAAGAGACTGGAGTTGCCGGACTCGAACTGAACTTTTTCTCTGTACCCCGCGATTTTGACAAATCGGGACATGATGTGATTCTTCAGCAGATCGAATTTTTGAAAGCGGTGAAAGCAGCTGTGAAGATACCGGTGAGTGTGAAGCTAAGCCCCTTTTATACCAATGTACTGAAAACTATTAAAGATATGGATGCGGCAGGTGCCGACGCCTTTATTCTGTTCAACAGGCTGTTTGAACCGGACATTGATGTGGAGGCCGAGAACCATGTTTCTCCCTGGAACCTCAGTACACACAGCGACCACCGCCTCTCTATCCGTTATATCGGTCTGACCCATGGGAACCTGAATGCCAGCGTAGCGGCCAACAACGGAATATATGAAGGAATCGATATGGTGAAGATGATCCTGGCAGGTGCCAGCGCCATAGAGGCCGTCAGCACATTCTATCACAACGGTGTGGGACATGCTGCAGAGATGTTAAAAGAGCTGGAAGAGTGGATGGATCGTAAGGAGTATGATTCCATCGAAGCTTTCAGGGGCAAACTGAGCAGCAACTCCATCAACGATCCCTTTGTCTACAAACGTGCCCAGTATATCGATATGCTCCTTAAATCGGAAGAGCATTTCAATGCAGTGATTTAGCAGGTAGTTACTTTTGTACCCTGGAAGCTGCCTTGTTGCAGGTTAGTTTCCTGAATAACCTGAGTTAACAATCACCTCTTTGGATAAACCATCCGGTAGTCACAATCGGCACGTCCGTGGCTAATGGAATTCAGGCGGGCCGAAAGCAGTTTTCGACGTATGGGGCTGATCCGGTCCACAAACAACTTTCCATCCAGATGGTCATACTCATGCTGAATAACCCTGGCACGGATCCCGTCAAACTCCTCCTCTTTCAGGTTCCACTCTTCATCATAATACTCGACACGTACATGGCTGGGGCGTGTCACCTCCTCGCGGATATTGGGAAGGCTCAGGCATCCCTCCTCGAAGGCCCAGGGATCGCCCCACTCATCCAGAATGTAGGGATTGATAAAAACTTTTTTGAAGTCCACTAAAGCTGGATCCTTTCCTGCATCTGCCATGGGGGTTGTATCCACCACAAAAATCCGCAGAGACTTTCCAACCTGGGGTGCTGCCAGCCCCACTCCATCACTGGTATGCATTGTTTCGAACATATCTGCGATCAATTGATCCAGCTCTTTATAATCTTCAGGGATCTCAAGTGCAATTTTCCGAAGCACCGACATCCCATAAACATATACCGGTAATACCATTTTCTATCTAACTCTTTATTAATACCAAGAACAGTGCCTAGGTCTGCAAATTGTTTCTCTTCTCCAGAAAAGATTGCAGGATAAGGGCGGCGCTCACCCTGTCCACATTACCCTTTACCTTCCGGTCCGATTTTTTCATCCCACCGGCTATCATGGCGTCCATAGCCATTTTGGAGGTAAAGCGTTCATCCATCCACTCCACCGGGATCTCCTCAAAGCGCTTCTTAAAAGCCCCCACGAAAAACCGGACCTGTTTCATCGATTCAGACACCCTATGATCCATCTGCCGGGGATGGCCCACCACAAGAAGATCCACCTGCTCCTTCTCAAAATAGGCCTGCAGGTAATGCATTAATTCATGGGTGGGAACTGTCTCCAGGGGCGAGGCAATCATCTGCCCCGGATCGGTGACTGCCACTCCGGTCCGCTTTGTCCCGTAATCGATGGCTACTATCCTTCCCAAAACCCTCAATTTGCCAGCAAAGTTAAAAAAAACCGCCCGGTTACCCGGACGGTTTTCAGAATTATTTACAGGGTATCTACTACGCTTTTGGAGCGAAGTCGAGGCTGGCCATGCGTACATAGCTGTCATACCGCCACTTGGCATTGGTCTGGGCAGATTTGAATAGGACGTCAGCTTCTGCAGGGAATGATTTCTGCAGTGAGGTATAACGAACCTCCGACTGCAGGAAGGACTGGAACTGGTCCCACTGGGGTTCTTTCGAGTCCAGTAAGAACGGGTTCTTTCCTTCATCTTCCAGAACCGGGTTGTAACGGTAGAGGTGCCAGTAGCCACTCTCCACAGCAAATTTACCCTGTGCCTGTGTTTTGCCCATACCCGCACGTAATCCATGGCTGATACAAGGCGAATATGCGATGATCAGTGACGGTCCGGGATAGGCTTCAGCCTCCCTGATCGTCTTCAGATACTGTGACTGGCTGGCTCCCATGGAGACCTGCGCCACATACACATATCCGTAAGTCATGGCCATCATACCCAGGTCCTTCTTGCGGATTTTCTTCCCGGAAGCGGCAAACTTGGCCACGGCACCCACCGGAGTAGCCTTGGAAGCCTGTCCGCCTGTATTGGAGTAGACCTCGGTATCCAGCACCAGGATGTTGACGTCATAACCTGATGCCAATACATGATCGAGACCGCCATAACCGATGTCATAGGCCC
>JAGLTY010000257.1 GCA_023135025.1 Bacteroidales bacterium
ATCAGGACCCCTACGAAGATCATGGGCAACGTTCCCTCTTCCATCAGGATGCGGACCACATCAGTAATGCTTTTGCTCTGGAAAAAGATGATGTTGTTCCGGAAGATCATCTCTTCACCCAAAAGCTGTAACATCAGCAGGTCTATTTTGGCTTCCAGGTCTATCATAGGGGTGGTGATCCCTCCCAGCAGCAGGCAGATAGAGGAGAGGATCAGCAGGGTTGACTGTGCCATATTGATTTTATACCGGGTGACCAGGTTGAGCAGGAATACAGCGCTTACCAGGAGCATCACCAGGATCACCCTGTAGTTGATCGCCTCATTTATTAGTTCAATCTCCTCCCTGATCACCTCCCTGCACTCCTCCTTGTCGAAACAGCTGTGTTTCTCCATCACCACATGCAACGGGTCCATCTGGTCGAGGTTGTATGTGGAAGCGGTGAGGACGTTCAGTTTTTCCGACAGGAACTGCTGCAGGAACGCTTTGTTTTCCGGTTTGTTTAACTCGCCTAAGAGCTGGTTGGCATAGGAGGGGACACTGTCTCGCAATGGATCCAGGTTGATGGCAAATCCGGCGAACCATCTTTTTACCCCGGAGAGTTGACCCGAAGTTCTTTCGATAAACATCAGCTCCACCTCATCGATCAACATGTACAGGATATTTTCCAGGTTTTGAACCACCTTCTCCCGGCTTTCGGGGGTTAATTTGAATTCGAGGATCTTAATGCTCAGGATGGTTGATAACTGGTCGGCCCATTCATCCGCATTCAGCAGACCATACCTGATGTGGTTGATCTCTGCCAGGTCGGTCTTCAGCTCCTGGTTCTGCCTGGCAAGTGAAATATACTGGATTGTCAGCACCATGGCAGCAATGATGGCTGCCGTGCTGATCACAATTTTCAGATGGGCCCTTCCGGGTTTGTTTTCGGTCATCGGATTTTCCCATTGAAGCACCATAAGTTACTGAAAAACCGGCTTAATAAGCAGTTCTATGTGAATAATCTCTCTATTTATCTCTTATATTTGAAGCTTCTTTTTATATCTAAAACCCTTCATAAATGAAAATTCCTTATCTCTTCCTGCTGTTAACAGGCATTGCTTTCAGTGTGAATACAGATGCACAATCGGACCCGGTGATGGAGAAGATTGTGGAGATTGGCCGGACCGATAACCGGACCATGGAGCACCTCGATATACTCTGTAACCGTTTCGGGGGAAGACTTATCGGTTCTGATGCGTATGAGAATGCGTCCATCTGGGCAGCCAGTAAGTTTGAAGAGTGGGGTATGGAGGTGGTGATGGATGAGGTGGGGGAGCTGCCGGTGGGATTTAACCGCGGCCCCTGGTTCGGCAGATTGATTGCTGAGAACGGGATGTCACTCCATTTTGCAACGCCATCCTATACCTCAGGAACCCGTGGGGTGCAACGCGGACATGTGCTGATTGAACCCGGAACAGAGGCGGAATTCAGACGGATGAAGGGAGCCCTGAAGGGAGCCTGGGTACTTGTAGAAGGAGAGAATCAGGGATGGCCCATCGATATTTCGGCAGAGGCCGATAGTCTGAGGGACTCTGTCAAGCTGGTCAATGCGGAGACCGAAAAGGTAAATAGCCAGATCAGGCGGGAGAACCGGGACAACAGGGGAACAGAAAAACCCCAGAAAGAGCTGTTGCCGGTGATTGACGAACCGGCACTTTTTTACAGAGAGATGGTGGAAGCGGGGATCCTTGGGATCATCCAGTCGGCCAAAACCCCCATCAGGGTGCTCTACGACCGGAAGAACCTGCACGACATGACCTTTGAGACCCTTCCCACGGTACCCGATATCAAGCTGGATGAACACCAGTACAAACTGATTTACCGGATGGCGGAGGAGCGCCGCTATTTCCAGCTTGAATTTGATATCCGTAACCATTTCAAGATGGGTCCGGTAAAATACCACAATGTGATAGGGGTCATACCCGGAACGGAATTTCCCATTGAGTATGTGATCATGGGTGGCCACCTGGATGCATATGATGTGGCCACAGGCGGGGTGGATGATGGATCGGGAGTGACCCCCTCCATGGAAGCTGCCAGGCTGATTATGGAAGCGGGTGGAAAACCCAAACGCACCATCCTGGTGATCCTCTGGGCAGGGGAGGAGTTTGGACTGTATGGCTCCAGAAGCTGGGTTACCAGGTATGAAGCTGACCTGGAGAATGTCTCCAACATGGTGAACCGCGATGGCGGCCCCACTGTTCCCACCAGCCTTACTGTATCTGCGGCACAGATGGATGATTTCAAAGAGATTGCAGAGATTATCAGCGGGATCAATCCAGACTTCCCCCTGGAGTTGAAGGAGCGTAAACCAAGGTCCAGGCCGGAAAAGGCGTGGGGTACCGACAGCGGTCCCTTTGCTGTGAAAGGAGTGCCCACCATCGGTTTTGATTGTGGCGATCCCAAGGGGTATAATTTCGACTATGGCGAGATCTGGCATACCGAGCGGGACCTCTATAACAAAAGCATTCCCGAATACCAGGAGCAAGCCGCCACTGCCACTGCAGTGCTGGTATACGGACTGGCCAATCTCGACCACAAACTCTCACGCGAGGGTTATTACGTAGAGAAGGCAGAAGCGCCTGAAAGGTCAACCAAAAAAGGAAAGAAGAAGCAGAATTAGTATGCCTGACCCCGCTCTTATTTTGGATGAACGGGGAACTTCCTCATTAAGGCTTGAACGCTTGCCGGAATGGTCTTTTCGCGTTTTGCAGGGTTTTCTGTTACGGTTCCGGTGGCAATGGCCTGCCATACCTGGTTTTTGGTCTCTCCATCAAAAACGTCCATGATGAGCGTACCTTCCAGGTAATCACTTTCCGTATAGGTGGTGTTTGCATAACCATAACCCCAGCCTCCCATGTATCGGTTGTAACCACCATATCTGCCTCCGTAATAGTTGGTATAGGCGGTGACGCTGGTTTTTTGATCAACCACAATAAAAAGAGAAACTTCCATATCGCCATTCTCTTTCACCGGTTTCAGTCCGCGACGTTCAAACTCACTGATAAATGCATCCCTCATACGTTTCCTGTCAAAATCATTGAGGATCTTATCGCTGTCATACTGCCAGCCAAGAAAACTGTATGTTTCATACTTGGAAAAATCTGCAGTTTTGTCCATATCCACGACAACTTTCACCGTGGAACAGGAGACCATGGCCATCACAAATGCCATTACTGAAAAAAGTCTTAAAATCTTCATTTTCATTGGTTTTTTATTGAATTATAACAATGAAATTAGTAAAAAGTTGGAAAACTACCAGTTTAAAGCTACTAATCCAGATTTTTAACCTTATCAATGAGATGGACATACTCTTCTCTGTATCCATAGGGATCGAAGGAGCGGGCCTCACTGGCCCACTGTCTGACCTGGTCATAGGAGAGACTCCCTTTGTAATCCGAGTTTTTCAGTAGCATGCCAAAACCGCTCAGTGAAGCAGCAAACCGCATGTTCTCCGTGGAAACGGGGAATTCGCTCCGGCTGTTGTCCAGGCTCTGAACGAGCAACCTGCTCTGATCCATCCCTGGTTTTTTATATCTGAACTCCATTGAGCCGAAGCTGCCTGATGACTGGCCTTTTGGAATCACCTGGTAGAGGGCGGTGATGGTCTGGGAAGCACCGATCTCCCCGGCATCTACCGTATCATTTTCAAATTCGGCATCTGCAAGCACCCTGTTTTCGTAACCGATGAGCCGGTATGAATCAACAAAGACGGGATCGAATGTAACCTGGATCTTGGCGTCTTTGGCCACAGTGAAAAATTTATCGTATTCCTGCACAAA
>JAGLTY010000258.1 GCA_023135025.1 Bacteroidales bacterium
AATTTTACCCATGAGCGCAATTTTTTTAATGTCTCCTACGGTATATATATCGATTTTGTAAACCGATCCCAGCTTATCCTGAGAGAGATGTGGCTGATCCTTGTACTGGATCTCTTTACCCTGATCCTGATATTTACCGTATTTATCCTGACACTCCGGAACATGTTGAAACAGAAGCGGTTGTCGGAGATGAAGAGTGATTTCATCAATAACATGACCCATGAACTGAAAACTCCCCTCTCCACCATTTCGGTGGCCTCCAGCTCCCTGGGCAACCGGACGATCATAAAGAGCCCACAAAGGGTAGAGGAGCTTTCGGACCTGATCAAGCGACAGAACAAACATCTGTCGGAGCTGATCGACCGGATACTCGATATCAATATCTGGGAGAAGGACCAGGTGAAGCTGAAGCCTGAACACCTTCAGTTGGATGGCTGGATCCGGCAAGTGGTAAACGGGTTTCTGCTTGAGCAGGGAGATGCCGCACCAGAGATCAACCTGGATATCCAGCTGAATCAGAGCACCCACCTGCTTGATGAGGTCCATATGGCCACCGTATTGAACAACCTCTTTTCCAACGCCATTCGGTACGGAAATATTCCATGCAAAATCGATCTGGAGGTAAAGGATAGTGATCACTGTTTATGGATTGGGGTAACGGACAATGGACCGGGAATAAGAAAAGAAGATCTGAAACATCTCTTTGAGAAATTCTACAGGGGTGAAGAGGCCAGGCAGCGGGTAATCAGGGGACTGGGACTGGGACTCTATTATGTTAAACAGATTGTGGAGGCACACGGGGGGAGCATCACGGTTCAGAGCAAACCCGGAGAAGGCACCACTTTTCATATTAATATTCCAACAGATGATGGACCTGTTACTTGTTGAAGATGATATTGATCTCCAGAAGGTGCTGGCACAATATCTGGAGCTATCTGGATTTAATGTATATACAGCCAATCATGGCAAACACGGACTGAAGGTATTCCAGAAGAACCATGTGGACCTCTGTATTCTGGATGTCATGATGCCCGTAATGGACGGGTTTACACTGGCTGGTGAGATCCGAAAGCTTGATGCAACTATGCCTGTGGTCTTCCTGACGGCCAAGAACCAGAAGGCGGACCGGCTGAAGGGGCTGAAGATCGGTGCAGATGACTATATCACCAAACCTTTTGAGGCAGAAGAGCTGGTACTCAGACTGAACAATATATTGAAAAGGGCCGGAAAGGAGGAGGCCAGCTCCACTAAAATTGGATGTCTCCATATTCATTATGGTGAACTGCTGATTGAGGACGGGAAGAACAGCTTTAATCTGACTCCCAGGGAATCGGAACTGCTGAAATACCTGATCGAAAACCAGAACAGTGTGGTTAAAAGAGAACAGATTCTGGAGGAACTCTGGGGACAAAATGACTATTTCCTGGGTCGTTCCATGGATGTGTTTATATCGAGACTGAGAAAATACATTCAGGCCGAGCCCACCGTATCACTGGAAACAAAAAGGGGTGTGGGCTTCATCTTTAAGATCAGCTCCCACACCCCTTCGTAGAGGTTATTATTGTTACCTATTTTCTTACGGTGCCTTTCAGTATGCGGATAGTCTCATCCCCTTTGATGGTGTCATACACCACCGGCGTAGCAATGAACAGCGATGAGTAGGTACCTACAACCACACCAATCAACAGTGCGAATGCAAAGCCCCGGATCACATCTCCTCCTAAGATAAAGACAGCCAGTATTACAAAGAAAGTACTCAGGGAGGTACTGAAGGTACGGCTCAGTGTGCGGTTCAGGGCAGTATTGAAGATCTCCTTACGCTCCCGTTTCTTCTGAAGTCCAACATACTCCCTGATGCGGTCGAATACCACCACGGTATCATTAATAGAGTAACCCACCACGGTAAGAATGGCCGCTATAAAGGACTGGTCAATCTCCAGCGAGAATGGCATCACTCCACGCAGGATGGAGAAGAGCCCGATCACAATCATCACATCATGCACCAGGGCTGCCAGGGCACCCAAACCAAACTGCCAGTTCCGGAACCTGGCCAGGATATAGAGGAAGATGATCAACAGCGATGCAAAGATCACAAACACAGCGGTCCGCTTGATATCATCAGCAATGGTCGGACCTACCTTATGTGAACTGATGATATAATCCTGTCCGTTAATGAATTCATCCAGGGTCGCATCACTATCCAGGTAAGGCTGGAGCCCTTCAAACATCTGAGCCTTGATAATGGAATCGACTTCAGGACGATCATCATCAATCAGGTACTTGGTGGTAACCCTGACAGTACTTTTTGTTCCATAGGTAAGCACCGTGGGCGCCACTCCAAAAGCAGCCTCAAGATGATCCTGCACCTCGGTGGTCTCCACCTCCTGATTAAAAGCGATCACATAGTTGCGTCCACCCGTAAAATCCACACCCAGGTTCAGTCCCTTGGTGGCCAGAGAAGTAATACCTCCCAGGATAATCAATCCGGATATAACATAGAATATCTTTCTTTTAGCAAGGAAATCGATCTTTGTATTCTTAAAAGCGTTCCTGGAGACCTTTGTATCGAAGGTGATGTTTATATTCTTCTCCAGCATACGCTCATAGATCAGCCTGGTTAAGATAATGGCACTGAACAGTGAGGTCAGGATACCAATAACCAGGGTGGTTGCAAACCCTTTGATGGGGCCGGTTCCGAAAAAGAAGAGGATCAAACCGGTCAGGAATGTGGTGATCTGCGCATCAAAAATAGCCGAATAGGCATTCTTGTAACCATCCTTGACAGCGGTCTTCGGGTTCTTCCCTGCCGCCAGTTCTTCACGAATCCGCTCATAGATCAGCACATTGGCATCCACCGACATACCGATGGTCAGAATAATACCGGCAATACCAGGAAGGGTAAGCACAGCCTGAAGAGATGCAAGCACACCCATCAGAAAAAACATGTTGGCAATCAGTGCGATATCAGCCACCATTCCGGCCCTGCGGCTATAATAGAATAACATATAGGAAAGTATCACAACGAAGGCAATTATAAAGGAATTCAATCCATCCTTTACCGATTTGGCACCCAGTGAGGGTCCGATCACTTCGCTCGACTCGATGCGTGCACGAGCCGGCATTTTACCCGACTTCAAAATATTGGCCAGGTCATCTGCATCAGCCTGTGAAAAATCACCGGAAATGGAGGAACTACCACCCTTGATCTCCTCCGACACATTGGGAGCAGAATAGACAAGTCCGTCCAGTACAATGGCAATGGCCTGGTTCACATTCTCCCTGGTCACATTGGCCCATTTTTTTGCACCCTCAGAGTTCATGTTCATACTTACATTGAACTCGCCGGTATAGGAATCTGTACCCACCCTTGCGTCGGTCACATATTTGCCTTCCATCACCGGCTGGTTGTTCCTTGTAGCCTTGAGAGCATGCAACCTGATAAATTGTTGCTCATCCCCCTGGGCCTGAAAGTGCCATGCAAACTGCAAATCTGAAGGGAACAGCTGCCTGATCTGGGGAATGGCCAGGAAAGAGTTCACCTTGGCAGTATCTTTTAACAGTACAACACCAACCGTCGATCCCCGAATAAAATTCCGTTGGTTATCCAGGTAGGGGGTCAGAACGGCAATCAGGGGATTTTCACGATAGAACTGAGTCTCCTGGTCATCAAAGTCCTCTGTAACATCCAGATCGGTCAGCAGATCCAGTCCGGTAGTATCAAGCAGAAGATCATCTTCAACAAGCAGTAGGTCCTCTTCAAGCTGGGCCTCCTCTACAACAGTGGCTTCTCCCGATTCATCATCTACAAGCTCTTC
>JAGLTY010000259.1 GCA_023135025.1 Bacteroidales bacterium
AACATAATTATGGAGAGAAAAGAGGTCCGGAAAATTGATACCCTGCTTCAGCAGTTTGTAAAGGCCAACCGTCTGGAAAGGGGGCTGGCAGAGTACAGGCTGATGAAATCATGGAAAGATCTGCTGGGTATTACTGTGGCTAAAAAGACAAAATCACTCCGCATACAGAACCGGAAACTGTTTGTCACCCTTCACTCTTCAGTGGTTAGAAATGAGCTGAGCCTGATCAAAGATTCCCTCATCCCGAAACTCAATGAAGCTGCAGGAATGGATGTGATCGATGATGTGGTGCTCCGATGATTAGTCTGATCAGAACTGCTGCAGGCCTGAGAAGAAGAAAGAACCCTCAATTTTCGCATTATCGTCCGAATCTGAACCATGAACTGCATTGGCACGCATGCTCTCGGCAAACTCTTTACGGATGGTGCCCTCTTCTGCTTTTTCCGGGTCGGTGGCACCAATCAGTTTGCGGTAATCCTCCACGGCGTTTTCTTTCTTCAAAATGGCCACTACAATGGGACCTGAGGTCATAAATTCAACCAGATCCTTGTAAAATGGTCGCTCCTCGTGAACTTCGTAGAAGCGTTCCGCCTCACCCCGGGTCAACCAGAGCATTCTCATGGCCGAGATCCTGAATCCTCCCTGGTGGATCTTGTTTAGGATCGGACCGATATAACCGTTGGATACCGCAAATGGTTTGATAATGGTAAATGTGATGTTCCCTGACATAGCTGGTCAATTTTAATAATGCATATTAACAAATAATATTAGGCTTTGTTAACCCCCTTTCAATATTTTTTAACTTTGATCTCTTAAAGATTGCAGGAACTATGGTAGAAGAAGGAGTTGCAAGGACCATACAGGGCTGGATTGAGTCGGCCAACAGGGTGGCGGTGCTTACACATACCAACCCTGATGGAGATGCCATCGGTTCAAGTTTGGCCCTGGCACTGGCCCTGGGGAAGATGGGAATAGATGCACAGGTAGTGATTCCCGACGGACTACCCGATTTCCTTCGGTGGCTTCCGGGTATCGAACGTTCCATCACATTTGCCTATAAGAGGGATCAGGCAGTTGAGATTATTGAGGGTGCAGATCTGATCTTCTGTCTCGATTTCAATGATCCGAAGCGCGTGAATGGGGTGGAGGAATTCCTTCATAAGTCAACTGCTAAAAAAGTACTGATCGATCACCATGAAGATCCGGTTCAGTTTACCGATATAGTTATCTCGGAAACCTGGCGGGGTTCGGTGGGAGAAATGATCTACCTCTTCCTCAAAGAGGTGTTCGAAAGGGAGTTGATGGACAAAGAGATTGCCACCTGTCTCTATGTTGCTATTATGACTGATACGGGTAATTTTAACTATGCCAGCAGCTATCCTGAAATTTTTCATATCGTGGGCGACCTGATGAAGTATGATATTGAGAAAGACAGGATCTACTCCAATGTGTATGATGCATTTTCGGAGGACCGCATGCGCCTGCAGGGGTATTGCATGCAGAAGAAGATGGTGGTACTTCCAGAGTATCATACCGCATATATCAGTCTGTCCGACGAGGAGTTAAAAAAATTTAACCACCGCAAGGGCGATACAGAAGGATTTGTGAATATCCCCTTTTCGGTGAAGGGGGTGAGGTTCACAGCTCTGTTTGTTGAGAAGAAGGACCGGATTAAAGCCTCGTTCCGATCACGCGGTCAATTCCCGGCGAATCTTGTGGCATCGGAGCATTATCATGGAGGAGGCCATATCAATGCTGCCGGTGGAGACTCGTTTAAAACCATGGAGGAGACACTGGCCGGGTTCGAATCTCTGCTACCGGGTTATTCAAAGTTGCTTGGCAATGATTAGGGTATTGCAGGACACTGTTGTTGTTTTATTCGCACTGATGATTTCTGCTTGCGATCCACCGGTCCAGGAACAGAAGGAGAGGGGGGACGACCCGGTATCAGAACAGTTTATCAGGGCCAATCAGTATATGCAGCAGCGGCACCAGGATCATATCGCGGCTTTTCTGGAAAGGGTGGGCTGGAAGGCTGAAGTGACACCTTCAGGGCTATGGATCGTTGTTGAACAACCGGGGGAGGGGAAGCGTATAGGAGAGAATAACCGTGTCACCTACGCTTTTGAATCCACACTGCTGGATGGTACGCCATGTTACAGTGCCTCCATTCAGAATCCAAAAGAGATTACTATTGGTAAGGGAGGTGTTGAGTCGGGTGTTGAACAGGGATTGCAAAAACTATCAGAGGGGGCAGTAGCTCTTTTCCTGATCCCTCCCCACCTGGCGCACGGCAATTTTGGCGATCGTGAAAAAATTCCTGGTAATTCTGTCCTGATTTACCGTGTGCAGGTTCTGAAGGTAGAGTAAGGTTCATTAATTATATTAATTTTGCACAATATTTTTGATTCAGTATGGTTTGAAATGAATAACCACTATTGGTTTAAGGAGAGAAGAAAAAATGAAGATTGTGAATAGAATAAATCCCTTTCTGGTATTGATTGCCGGCCTTGTTATCATGACTTCCTGTAAGGAGGATACTGAGGATCAGGATAGGAAGGAGCAGGAGCAGCGTTTTTTTGATATCTATATGGGGGCCAACTATCCCGATGCGGTTCCACAGGCGAGCGGACTTTACTATGTGGAGAATAAGGAGGGTGCCGGTGTTATGCCGGACGATAGTGCCTGGGTCCTGGTGAACCATGTTGCCTATACCCTCCCCGATGATGCGGTCTATGATACCTATATAGAGCGTGTTGCCATTGATAACCGCATGGAAGATACTTCTGCTATGTATGGTCCCTATAAAATGAAGAACGGCCTTCTCAATGAGGGTTTTACAGAAGGGTTGACCATGATGCGTGAAGGGGGAGAGGCCACCTTCCTGTTTACAAGTGAACTGGGGTATGGCTCCAAGAACGCTGGTAACGTTGGGGCCTATATGTCTTTGAAATATGAAGTAGTATTGCTTGAGGTGCTGGGCGATATTGGGGAGTATGAAGCGGCAAAGATCGTGGCCTATACCGATACCATCGTGGGTGTGGAAACCATATATGATACCATTAATGAGGTGACTATGTACTATGTGGTGGATGAACCCACAGATGGTCCTCCCGTAGGTATCGATTCCACCATACAGGTAGCTTACAAGGGATATCTGACCGATGGAAGGGTGTTTGACCACTCCTGGGGTGATAACTATTATAAGTTTGTGGTGGGCGATTATGATGCAGAGGGAGCTCCCATTGAGGGCTGGCACCTGGGATTGGAAAGATTTAAGGAGGGAGAGAAGGGACGGTTGATTATTCCCTATCCACTTGCCTATGGCGAATATGGTAAGTATACCTCATCAGGGAATGTATCTATTCCCGCATATGAAACACTGGTATTTGATGTGGATGTGATCAGTGTTGATCCGGAAGATGATGAAGACGATCCCGGTCAGGAGGAGTAATTCACCTATTGCCCAATAAGAAACAGAACCGGCCTTTTATGTAGGGCCGGTTTTTTCTTTTTCCATGCCGCTGTTGTTTTTGTGAAGATAAACTCCGATTCCAGTGTGATATCGGCTGCGATACAGAGCAGGGTGGAGGGGTGGCATGTTTCCAGAATGTCGGACAGAAGGGCGTCGTTACGGTAGGGGGCCTCAATAAATAGCTGGGTCTCACCTTTCCGAACAGCGGTCTGTTCAATCTCCCTGATCTTCCTGATCCGGTCAGGTTTTTTTACCGGCAGGTAACCATGAAAACAGAACGATTGCCCGTTAAGTCCTGAAGCCATCAGTGCCAGCAGGATAGAGGAGGGGCCTGTTAAG
>JAGLTY010000026.1 GCA_023135025.1 Bacteroidales bacterium
TCAGTTCAATGGAGAGGTTCACTGTAAAAGTATCTTCTTTTGTTTCAATATCAATAGTATGTTTACCGGGGTAGAGCAGCTCCAGCCGCTGCCTGGTATTATCGATGCCAATTCCTTTTTGCTGCTCCGGCTCAACCCTGTCGGTTTCTCCACGGCTGTTTTGAATCCTGAACTGAAGTTTTTGACCCGATATAGTCATATGAATATGTACAAAAGCTTCACCCGGACTTCCCCGGAGTCCGTGTTTGAAACTGTTTTCGATAAACGGAATCAGCAGCATGGGGGCGATCAGCAATGCACCCGGATCCCCGTCGACCTCCAATTTTATATCTGTACGATCAGGATCCACACGGTGGCGGTACATCTCCACGTAATCCCTGATCATTCCGATCTCCTTTTCCAGTTCAACGGTGGGTTGACCGGTTTCGTAGAGGGTATATTTCAGGATGCCTGAAAGCTGAAGGATCACCTCCGGAGAGCGTTCCGATCTCTCCAGCGACAGTGCATAGATGGTCTGCAGGCTGTTCAGCAGGAAATGGGGATTGATCTGGGACTGTAGCGACTGCAGCTGGTGGGTGGTGGTCATGCGTTCAACCCGTAAAAGCATAAACCAGCTTCGGGAGAGTTTCAGCAGAGTGGTAAGTACCAAAAAGCTCCCGGTATAGAGCATCAGTACGGGTACATTGTAATAGGAGATGAAATAGTAACCCGGAAGGAGCAGGTCGATCCATCTGTCGAACAGGAGATAGAGGAACAGTGCTCCTCCACCTATGAGAATCAGGAGGATGAGTGTGTAGAGGAGGTATTTTTCTCTCCTGAGAAACCTGGGAACGGCCAGATAGAGGTTGAGGTATACAATGGTTACGATGGGAACAAGGAAGATAAAGGTGAAGATTACATCGATCTTCTCTACAGATCCGGATCCTTTGAAAATATTGAAGAGGATCAGCAGGGCCACACCCCAGAAAACGAGGTGTTGCCACCAGCGGTTCTTAAAAATCATCAGATCAGTAAGGTTCAACCTGGATGGCTGGTTTTTCCGGAGGGGCACCTTCATGGGAGCTCAATTTAAGAAAAACCACCTGCGCATAAAATTTTTTCGATGAAACAGGCTCATTGATCGGTAATCGTTGGAATGGATGAAAAACTGGATGTCTATGGTTGATAATTATGGATTCAGTGTTCCCCAGCCTTTTCTGTACTCTCTTTTTACAAATTGGTTGGCCTGTTCAAAATTTGTTATTTTCATGTTTGGGCCATCCCATGTATAATCGATATACCTGCCAGGAAAGGTAAAGGCTTCCAAATCTCCATAAACTGGATCATTTCTTACAATCTTTTCACGAATATTAAAACTCCTCAATAGGAGGTTCCCCATCAGGACAGTTTCTGTGAGTGGACCGGCGTACCCGGCAAATGGCGAATCCACTTCTGCATTTCCGTATCCGGCAATACATGCATCGATCCACTGCCAGTAATGGCCATCCATGCCACCATGTACCCTTGGGTACTTCTCCGGGACCTGCACCTTTTCGTTTCTGCTCAGTGGTAACAGAATGGGATTACGTCCACCCCAGCCACATGCTGCTTTTCCTTTGGTTCCGATGAACAGTGTGCTCCCCTCGTAATCACCCAGACCTGGCCAGTCCCCCATCACATCATTCATATTCACACCCGGTTCAATCTCCACCGGGCGTTCCGGGGTGATTCCACCATCCATCCAGTAAAGATCCAGGTCCTTGCCGTTTTTCAGCTTGTATCTAAACTTGATTGAGCTTGCAACCGGTCCGCTTTCCGGGTAGATGGCCTCCTCAAATATTCCTTTATAGAGGGTGGTTGCACTGCAGGAGACTTCGGTTGGAGAGCCCAGCCCCAGCAATTTGAAGGGTGGCCCGATAATATGGCATCCCATATCACCCAGGGCACCGGTACCAAAGCGCCACCATCCCCTCCAGTTAAACGGGACCAGGTTGTCTATGTATGGGGTCTCTTCTGCTGTCCCCAACCAGAGATCCCAGTTGAGTTCGCTGGGAACCGGAGGTCGTGCGGAGGGCCAGGGGATTCCCTGTGGCCAGACGGGCCTATCGGTCCAGCAATAGACCTTCTCAATGTCACCAAGCACATCTGCTTCAATCCATTCACGCAGGATACGCATCCCGTCGCATGATGTACCCTGATCGCCCATCTGGGTAACCACCTTGTATTTTTCAGAAGCTTCTGTAAGAACACGGGCCTCGTAAATATCATGGGTCAGCGGCTTTTGAAGGTAGAGATGCTTTCGAAGCTGCATGGCTGCCAACCCTACTACAGCGTGGTTGTGATCCGGGATGGCCACTGTTACCGCATCGAAATTTTCATGCTCCTTATCAAACATCTCCCTCCAGTCGTGGTAAAAGGGGGCTTTGGGATACTCTTTTCTGCGAGGTGCTGCCATCCTGTCGTCCACATCGCAGAGACAGGAAATTACCGCGTTTTTCTTTGGTGCTTTTACAAAACGATCTATATCGAATGCTGCCTGTCCCCCGCAACCCACCGCAGCAATGTGCAGTTTATCGCTGGGTACTACATGTCCAAGTCCGCTAATGGTGTGACTGGGAAGAATGGTGAATGCAGCAGTTCCGGTGGCAGTCACCTTAACAAATTTCCTTCGTGATATATCAGTCGGTTTCATGGTTTACTTGTTTAGGATTATCGAAGGGGTTTTACAGCCACCTCTTTGAAATATACTACATCCTCCTCACCGTGGTTCTGGACCCCTATATAGCCATAATCCGGCCGGGGCCCTCTGAAGGGCTCAAAGTCCCAGGTTCTGGAAGGAACCGGATCTCCATCGGTGTAATCGGTAACTTTCTCTCCATTTAAGTAGACAATCGTTCGCGGCCCATCCAGGGTGATCTCGAAAGTGTTCCACTGGGGTCCCGGTTTGCCCGTTTTGGCCAATGGTTTTGTCAGAGAATATATCATGCCGGTATAGTGATATTCCGTTTCACCTGAGGCTTCCGGGTCATTGTCAATCTGGATCTCGTGTCCATAAAATACAGGCATCCACTCTTCGAAAGGTTCAATGGGAATACGGACAAAAACTCCTGAGTTACTATTGGTCTTTTCCATTTTATAAACAACACGGATCTTGCAATTGCCGAACTTCTCTCCGGCCCAGTAGAGGAGTCCCATCCCACCATGTCCCCGTATCAATCCCTCCTCAACAGTCATGAACCCCTGACCCGCATGTTTCCATCCGGTCAGGTCTTTCCCATTGAACAACTGCCTCCACTGGGTGGTATCTCCCTCCTGAAAGGAGTTCCTTGTTACACCCAGGGCGAACTGAGAGGAGATGAGAAGGGTAACAGTGAGGCATAATATGAACTTGCTTTGTCGAATGGAGATAGCGTGTGTCATAAATGTGTTTTTTATCAATTTTCAGAATGAAGCAATCAGTCATTGAAACATGGTAAGTTATTGATAAAAATCCTAACTTTCGTTCATTAACTCTTACTAATCTAAATCAATTAATCATGGCTAAAAAAGGATCAAAAAAAGAATCAAATAAAAAAGATAAAAAGAAGAAGGAGAAGAAGAGTATTCTGGCAAAGCTGAAAGTCGGAAAGAAAAAGGACGCAAAGAAGAAAGAGTCAAAGAAGAAGGACGCAAAGAAGAAGGATGCCAAGAAAAAGAAATCGAAAAAGAAGGATGTAAAGAAGAAAGCTGCCAAAAAGAAAGCGGCAAAGAAAAAAGATGCTCCGAAGAAGAAGCCCGTTGAAAAGGTAACTTCACAACCAGAATCATCAGCACCGGCACCAAAACCGAAACCAGTTTTTAAGCCAGCTACCAAAAGAGTTCCGGCATGGAAACCAGCGCCGAAACCAAAACCGGCTGCCGGGCAGGTGGACCACAGCTCCAATTACAAAGTGCATGAGGCCATTAAAAAAGTCAGAGCGATCAAAAACAGGGATGAGTTAATGGTATTTATCAAGGGCGAGAAAAGAGTGACCATTACAAAGGTGATACCGGCGGCCCTGAATAAATTGAAACAATAGACCCGAGAAAAGGACCTGTTTTATGAGGAGGGAATTTCAGGTCTTCGTCAAACCGGTTGGTGCCAGGTGCAACCTGGATTGCCACTATTGTTATTACCTTGAAAGGGAACCCCAATTGACTGGCGGACTCCAGGTAATGAGTGGGGAGGTCCTGGAGAAATATATTACCGGACACCTGGAAGCATCTTCAGAACAGGTCGTTATGTTTTCATGGCACGGGGGAGAACCGACCCTGGCAGGAATTGATTTCTACAAGAGAGCGGTTGAGATTCAGAAAAAGCACCAAATCCCGGGAATCAAGATCATCAATGGGATACAGACCAATGGAACCCTGCTCAATAAGGATTGGTGCGCATTCCTGAAGGAGGAAGGATTTGTGGTGGGGATCAGTATGGATGGACCTCCGGCATTGCATGACAGGTTTAGGGTAGCAAAAAACCTGGGTTCCTCCTTCACCAGAGTACTGCAGGGATACAACCTGTTAATGAAGTACGGGATTCAGACAGAGGTTTTATGTGTGGTAAATGCTGTGAATGTGTTAGAACCACTGGAAATATACCGGTTCTATAAGGAGCTGGGAGTTCGGTACCTGACTTTTCTTCCTCTGGTGGAGAGAGAACCAGGTTCAATATCTGCAGTGAATGAACGCACGGTTCCTCCCAGGGCTTTTGGTGAGTTCCTCTGTACAATTTTTGATGAATGGGTTGATAAAGATATCGGATCCATTAAGATCCAGATATTCGAGGAGGCAGCACGGAGTGCTTTCAAACAGGATCACACCCTTTGCATTTTTAAAAAGAGGTGTGGCGGGGTACCTGTTATCGGGCAAAACGGGGACTTTTACTCATGCGATCATTATGTTGATCCGCAAAACAGGCTCGGAAATATTACCAGGCAATCACTGGTTGAACTGCTTGACCATCCGGAACAGGTGGTATTTGGAGAGTCTAAAGAGCTCACCCTGCCCCAATATTGCAGGGAATCCGAAGTGCTGGACATGTGTAATGGAGAGTGTCCGAAAAACAGGTTCATCACCACACCATCGGGTGACATTGGTCTGAATTATCTCTGTGAGGGATACAAACTGTTCTTTAACCACTGCGGGCCGTTTGTGGATGCAGTGGCTGCACAATGGGGTTAACTCTTTAGCTTCTCCTTAAAAAAGCCGATGGTTCGCTTCCAGGCAAGTTTGGCAGCCTCTTCGTGATACCGAGATGGATTTGAGTCATTATTGAAAGCGTGTTGTGCTCCCTCGTAGACAAAGATCTGATACTCAATATCTGCCTCTTTCATTGCTTTTTCAAATGCCTCAATCCCGGCATTGATCCTTTCATCGTCCCCTGCATAATGGGCCATCACAGCAGCCTTTATTTTTGGCACATCTTCCGGGACAGGCTGTCGTCCGTAGTAGGGTACAGCCGCATCCAGGTCCGGGGCATTGACAGCAACCTGGTTGGTCAAGGCCCCTCCCCAGCAGAAGCCTGTACAGCCCACTTTGCCGGTTGATAAGGGATGTGTATCAAGATATTTGACGGCAGCCACAAAATCTTTGGTGGTCTGCTCCCCATCCAGTTCTCTCAGTTTTGTCCTGGCACCATCCACATCATCTATGGGAGTACCACCCAGTGGAGAGAGAGCATCAGGGGCAATGGCCAGGAAACCCTCTTTCGCCATCCGTTTGTTGACATCCTGGATATGAGGCTGGAGGCCTTTGTTTTCATGGATCACAATCACTGCAGGAAGCTTCTTTTCCCCTTTTGGACGGGAGAGCAACGCAATGACCTCTCCTGTGGCGCCGGGATAGGTGATAAATTCAGAGAGGACATCCTCTTCATCAAGGGAGAGGGCAGAGGCATTGACAGATTGACTGTCCAGGAGAGGGAGCAAGCCCAGGGCTGCTGCAGTACCACCCGTTAGTATGGATAGTTTTTTAATGAAATCCCGCCTTTCGATTCGGCCACTCTGGAAATCATCAACCAGTTTACTCATTTTCTTGTCCATGTTTCTCGTATATTAATGTGGTAGATATAAGGTTTCCCCTGAATCCGGTGGATTCCTGGTGAATGGTAAGTGTTTTCCCATCTTCTGCCATTTTCCACTCCTCGCTGCTCTTCATCTCCCTGGTATTACCTCCCCTGCTGAAGGTTACTGTTGAGCTGATCTTCAGCGAGCCTGTGGTTTCATCCCAGCTTGCTACTGAAACCCTGGGGGAGTTCCAGAATTGAGATCTCATTTCTACACCCTCCAGGTTGATCTCCTCATCGCTGACCCGGTCGTCACCCCACTCAACAATATTGTATTTCTTCACAAACAGGATCTCCCCGTCCTGGTTTGCCTTCATACGGTAAGCCACCATGCCAGTGCCGGCATTTCCCAATTCACTCTTCTCCTCATTGAAAAACCAGTTCCCTGTAAAATCGACAGTATATCTGTTTTCAAGCGGCAATGACGGGAGGTCACATGCCTTTCGGAAAGGTGCCGTGGCTTTCCAGAAACCGGGATCATCCAGGGTAAGGATCCGGGGATCATCATAGAGCATTTTGTACTGTTTCTTCGATACGTTACGTACCATTCCGGCCCAGATCACCCAGAGTGTCCAGTCGGGCTGGGAGTCCAGGATTTCAGGAAACGGAGGATTCCCCACCTCTCCAAACAGCAGCGGTTTACCCTGCGAAAGGACCTTAAGACTATCATAGTAGTCCTGGTTAAAATCGCTGCCGTACACGTCCAGCGACAGGATATCCAGGTATCCGTTCCCCGGGTGGAAGTTTGAGAATTTTCGAATGGGAGTGGAGGGACGGTCCACGTTCCACACCCAGATCAGGTTGTTCAGTTGATGATGGTTGGCATACCTGTCGTAGATCTGGCGATAGAGGTCAGCCGTACTGTTCTCGCCCACACGTCCGCCCCACCAGAACCAGTCCCCGTTCATTTCGTGGTAGGGGCGCCAGAGTATGGGAACCCCGGCTTCCTGCAACTGTTTCAGGTAATATGCCACGGAATCGACCTGGGCCTCCCAGCGCTTATAAAGCCGGGTGCCCGGAGTGAGGAGATCTTTAAACTGTTCATCCAGCAACTGGCCCTGAACACTGGCCAGCGAATCCGGCGGAAACGGTCCTCTTGGCTGAAAGGTGACCGGTTCATCGGCTGTAGGAGGTACCGCATGCCAGCATATGGTGATGATGGCACCCTTTTTATGCTGACGGATCGCCTCCTTTACAATATCGGGCCTGGCCAGGTAGGAATCGGTATCACCCTCCCCGGCAAAACCCATATCGGTACTCCATACCGCCGGGGTCCGGCCGCTGTATTCTGCCGCAAACTGACTGTTCCGGTCCTTTGTGGCGGGATAGTTGTGCTGCCCGGTTAGCGTATATTTTCCGGAGATGGAGTAGATAAATTCCAGTAGGGCTTTTGCTTCCGGTGAAACATTGGGGGTAACAGGCTCCTGGGCCGATCCCGGAGAGAAGCTAGCCAGGATAATCATTGATGCCAGTGCAATGGAAAATAGTGTTGTTCTTTTCATGGCGTATTATATTGTACTTATTTCAGATTAAATCCGGAAATTTCAACGGAAGGTTTCTCACCTCTGCAATCCTCCGCTTTCACACGAATCCTGATGGATTTAGATTCACCGGGCAGCAGGGAGAAAAAGTTGTCGCCGAAAAAAGCTGGCAGAATACGCTCTCCCGAGGTGGTGCCTGCGACTTTCAACCTGATCATCAGTGCAGGGGTCTCAGTCCCGTTTTCCAGGCTGGTTTCAAGAATCCATTGATCACCCTCCCGCTTCACAGTAGTGGCTGTAGTAATCTCTATCTGCGGAAGGTCGTTCAGGGCCTGGTAGTTGCCCTCTTCCAATCCGCGCCAGTAGAAATTATCAGAGAGAAGCCGGTCCCCTTTCATCAGGGTAAGCTTGACAAAATGGGTGGCTGAGAGGCTCTCGGGGAACTCAAGATTGAACAGCTTCTCTGTGGTATCCTCATTGCTGTCCAGGGTGACCTCTTTCTCCCACTGAACCGAACCATCCATATTGATCAGCTGCGCCTTAGCCATCAGGCCGGTCAGATGACCGGCGTGCAAATTCACCACCTCAATGGTATCAAATACCGGGTTCCACTGGATATGAAGGGGTTCTGATGCCTTTTTGCATCCAAAGTAGGCTCCGGTAGGATCAAAGTACCAGTCGTAGGTTTGCCATACCATGGAGGGCCATGCCGAATGACTCATCCAGAGGATCAGTCCTTTGCGGAATTTGCTCCGGCCTTCGAACATACCACGGTACCCGTTGTAGTTAACCCACTGGGCCACCTCTGTGAACTCCTCTGCACTCTCCACCGGGCCAAAGGCGGTTTCAATGATCTCATTGAATGAGGCAGCACCCTGTGCCCCCTCCAGGCAGTAGTCGTGCAGTCCCCATTGACTGTTCTGCGGCCACAGTTTTGATTGCGGCAGGGTCTGCGCCAGGCTTTCAAAAGTCATCACGTTAGGCATACCTCTTTCACTATGAAGCTTGTGCCTTCCGTACAGCAGGAAGTAATCCTGGACAGGAAGTGCCCTGTAGGGACCTCCGCCACTTACCACACCCATGGATGAATTGGAGATGTAGTCCAGACCCGGATGGATCTCCGCTACCAGGGCCCTCAATGCTGTATCAAGCACTTCCGGGGGATTTCCTTCGTTCCGTCCCACATAGATGGCCATGGAGGGATGGTTCCGGATCCTTTTGATCATATCTTCAGCATTGTCCATAAACATTCCGGGATCGTATGGATTGGGTCCGTCCACTGGGTTGGCCAGCCAGAAATCCTGCCAGACCATGATCCCGTGCCGGTCACACGCCTCATAGAATTCATCATCGCCGGTCTGTCCCACCCAGTTGCGGATCATGGTAAAGTTCATATCTGCATGGTACGCTACTGCGATATCATATTCACGGCCCCTGTAGTTCAGGTTCGATTCCGGGAATCCCCAGTTTCCACCCCGGCCAATAAACCGTCTGCCGTTGATATAGATGTTCAGGACCCGGTCGACCACTTTAAATGACATCTCGCGGACCCCCGATTTGAACTCCTTCTTATCTGAAACTGTACCATCGGCCATTTGAAACTTTAGTTCCACGTCATATAGATTCGGACTGCCGTACCCTTTTGGCCACCAGAGTTTTGGATTCTCTACATGCAGAGATGGGTGGCTCTCCGGGTCCAGTTTAATCACATTTGCCTCATCTGCTTCCAGGGAGATCTCTTTCTCAAATGGGATATCCCCATACCTGCCTGATAAAGTTCCGCTGACAGCTTCAGACCTGTGGTTCCGAATGGTTACTTCAATGTTGATATCGGCTGAAGTTGTATCGGGAAGAGCAAGGTCAGTATATACAAAAGGATCTTCCAGGGTGACGGCACCAGCTGAGCTGAGAAATACATCGTTCCATATGCCTATATTCCTTCCCCTGATGGTTGGGATCCAGTCCCAGCCAACCGAAGCATGATAGGTAGGATTATCACCGCCCAGAATCCCTCCGTTCTTATCGGGACTGATGGCTGTTTGTTCTTTGATGGTCCCAATGTTTTCGTTCTTGATAATGCGAACTGCAATGGCATTTTGCTCACCGGTGATGATGTGATCGGTCACATCAAATTTCCCCCGGGTAAATCCTCCTTCGATCCTGCCAATATTGCTTCCATTCACATATACATCTGCTTTCCAGTTGATACCGTCAAAGTTCAGGAACAGGCGTTCTCCTTTGAAATTTGAAGGGATTTCAAATTCATTGCGATACCAGAAGTCAGAGTTAAAGAAAGATTCGGAAATCATCAGCTGGTTATCACTGTAATTTGGATCGGGCAGGGCGCCGGCGTTCCAGTAACTGACCAGGGCAGTCCCGGGCACAGTGGCCGTCACCCAGGAATCAGCTTCATAGCCGGTTTTGGAAATGGTTTCACCGGGAGCTTTAATTTCAGACGATCGCTGGATTTTCCAGTTACCCGCTGCCAGGTGAATCCTGTTCCCGTTTACAGCAGGACTCTTCTTTGGAACAGGTACCAATCCGCCGGTACCCATTACCTCCAGTTCACTTAGAATAATGGGGTTTGGGGAGGATCCATTCATCAGGATACGTACAAAACGACCTTTTGCTTCCGGTTCCAGGGATATTTCGTCCAATAACTCTTCATTTCCAGGTAGCTCAGCCAGGTCGTTCCAGCCGGAGCCATCATCAGACACCTGGATGGTTCCCGAAGCCGCTTTCTGTACCCAGTGCAGATTGATCTGATCAAATGTAGAAGGTGATCCCAGATCCACATATACCCACTCTTTGGCATTCCCGGCACTCATCCAAGCGCTGTTAAACTGGTGGGAGGGTGCTATCTCCACTTCCTCTCCTTCACGGAGGAGGTCAAAATCTCCAATGCTCCAGCTAACCGCACTGGGGGCTGCCAGGGCCACCCTGTAAAAACGGTAGGAGACCGGAGTGTTAAATTCGAAGGTTTCCCGGAGCCTTCGCTGTGGTGCTCTTGGACCAAAGTTGAAACCAAAGGAGGGTTGTGGTTCATTGGGATCCCGTGGCCCCATAAAATCAGCGAAAAAATCGAAAACAGGGGCCGTTGTATCGGCCGGGGGCCTGGGCCTGAACCGGTTCCTTCTTTCCAAACCGGGCAGACCAGTACCTTTTGCCTCATTCAGCACATCCCAGCTGGAACCATCCAGGGAACCTGATACTGTATATTTCCAGCCTGCCGGCTTATCTTCACTGTATGTAACACTTCCATTGATAGCCATGCCGGTGAACTCAGGGATTTGAAAGTTACCGCTCATTCCGGCTTCAACAAAAATCTCACTTCCTTCAACGGATATGGCCGATCCGGTTACATGATCAAGGACCCATTCCCGTTCATTCTTAGGAACGTCCCCATGCTGTGTTTTCAGTGAGAAATAGGCCGGTACCTCATCTGTGATCAGGCCATCGGTAATTAACTGGGCTGTAAGGTTGTAGTCCTGACTGCTGGAGTGCCAGGCGGGCCTGAGAAGCGCCAGGTTCCTGTAGTTCTCCTGGTCCGGCTGAAGTTCAGGTGAAAAATTTTCAGCAGGGTTACCGGGGTATACACCAATACCCCGGGTTAACTCTTTATCAGAAGAGCTGCAGGAGAATATTAAGAAAAACAGTGGCAGAACAAGGCATACTGATTTCAGGCAATCAGCCGCTTTCAGGGATCGGTACATCGTTTAAGTAGTTAGGTTAGTTAGCAA
Organism: Bacteroidales bacterium; assembly: GCA_023135025.1. GTDB lineage: Bacteria > Bacteroidota > Bacteroidia > Bacteroidales. The sequence goes on from JAGLTY010000026.1 coordinate 11,283, forward strand.
CAAATTATGAAAAACTGACAGATAAAAAAAAGCATCTGTGCAATGAGTCATATAACTATGACTCAAAGTAACAGGCAAGGTTTAGCCGGTATAAAAAATAGAGACCGGCTATGGGGAGCCAGCCTCTTTCAGGTATATATTATGTGGTTGCAGTCTGAAAATGAAATCCTGCTCAACCAGGCGCTACCTGCCTGGCCTTCTTCTCCGGAAGCGGACCGTTGTACGGCTTCAGTTTCAGAAAGATACCATACTCCTGCTGGTCATCGGTGTAGCCACGGGTAAAAATCTGTTGGATCTCTTCAGAAGTCTTGGGATCATTGGCGTATTTCCGGATGAATTTCTGAAGTTCATCGGTTGATGCGGTGAGTACATGCCGATCGTAATCAAGCGAATTAACGGTTTCATGTTTTATCCTGATCCGGTTCTGTTCGAACAGCTCATTGAGCCACTCGTCTCCATACCAGTATAGTAAGATGCTGTCTTTATTGCACTGTACCCTGGCGAGGGTATGTACTGGAATATGGTGCCAACTTGTGACATCGGAGCTGCTGTGATCCGCATCCGGATCCGGAACAAAATCCACATAAGAGACCCCATTCAGTTGAAATAGTGTCCCAATGAGCTCTGCTTTCGCATGTTCATCCTCATAATATACTATATTGTATGTACTATCCATTTTCTCCTCTCCCGGGAATGATTCCGTGTAAGTGACATGATGGATGCTGTCTGTTTTCTTCTCTCCCCAGATTAATTCCTTAGTTATGTCCGGTTCAATCGTCCAGATACAGGAATCACCGTCGATCCAGGTTCCTACCATGGCCGGATCAAAGATTTTGTCTTTTTGCTTGAAAAAAGGATGCAATGAACTCACGAGGCATCCGGTCATACTGATCAAAGTCAGCGTAATGATAAAAACTATGGAACGTTTCATGATGTTTCAGATTTGATTTCGGTATAAAAGTCTAAGATAGCCTCTTGTCGAACAACTATTTTCGATGAAACGGACCGGATTTTCGGTGAAAAGTGAGGT
>JAGLTY010000260.1 GCA_023135025.1 Bacteroidales bacterium
GTAAAACCTGCTGACATACTTGCACTTGTTAAACGAATGGGCTTCCCCGTCTGGGAAAACCATGTCTCCGCGGTACGGGTACGCAAGGAATCGTATCCAAAAGGATCCATCACTCCCCTGAAAGAGAGGTTCAGCTTCTCTTTAAACATCCTGGTGCTGCCGTTAAACCTAATGGGGGTCCATGCCGGAGTCAGGGTATCTGTATGAAACAGGTTCAGGCTGGTGCTTAAACTCAGGTTATCCAGCAACTTGACCTTCTCCAATTCATCAATGGTATCGACCTTCGATCGCATCTTGGCTTCTATGTTATTACGCAGGGACAGGTTCAGCGAACCGGAAGCACCTCTGGCGGTGGGGGTCCCATAGATCTGGTCCTCATAGATGGAGTATACAGCCACCGTATCGTTGTTGTTCTCCGGATCGACCAGGGTCCTGTAGTAATCGGGTTGGAGGGCACCCATATCAGGCACAAAAGAGAAACTGGCCGTAGGAGTCATCACATGCCGTATGGCCTCCAGTCTTCCATCTCCTTTGAACTTGTACATACCATAAATCTTTGGCGCCAGTCCCGAACCAATGCTGGGAAAGAGGGAGTGTGCATAAGAGATCTTGCTGTGAAGGGTGTCAGACACGATAGCTTTCTGACCAATAATGTTCCCCAGATCATCGTAAATAGGATCGTGTCTTGAGATATATTTTTCTTTCTGTTTGGTGTAGAGCATCCCGTTGTAATTCATGGAAGGGGTAATGGCAAAACTCTGCAGCATGGGGGTTTTTCGAAATGGCTTAATGCTCAGGCTCAGGGGTATGGTATGCTTGTACCCATTTTTCATATCATCCCAAACCTGGCTGGTAAATAGAAGGGTATCGTAAGTATTTATCCGGTTCTCAAGCAGGCTGGTATAACTGAACTGGATATCTTCGTAAAACCTTTTGGGACCGATGGCCGATTTACGTTTGAAGGGGGTGATCCTGGCCATATTCAGGGAGATTTTTGGAAGGGTCATATAGACTGCCTTGGTATTGCTGTTCTGGGAGTGGTTCAGCGAAGCACTCATATTAAAGGGGCTGTTGGGCCACGACTTGGTATAGGAGATACTGGACTGCTTGGTGCTTCTCGTCACACTGTTGATGTTCCTGGTGTGGTTCTTGTCGTAGGAGGAGCTGGAGAGGTTCACACTGGCCCTGAAAGAACTATTGGGATTGGCCCTGGAGTCCTGGCTGTGGCTCCAGCCCACGGCATAGTCCTTGCTTGCAGAATAGGTATCCTCAATACTCTTATAGCCGGTAACATTCTTAAAATACCTCACATTCAGGTTACCCGAAAACCGGTAGTTCCATTTGTAATTACTTCCGACCCGTACTCCCCAGGTACCGTTGGTATAGATGTCGCCTGTAACACGAAGATCCATAAAATCATTCATTGCGAAGTAATACCCTCCTTCCCTGAGGTAAAAACCCCTCTTAGCTTCCTCCCCGTATTTGGGTAGGAGTATTCCCGAGGTTTTGGTCATGGAATTGGGAAAGAAACCAAACGGAAGCCCGATGGGAAGTGGCACATCGGCCAGTACAATGTATGCGGGTCCTGAGATAATTTTATCGCCGGGCATGCTAATCGCCTTGGTGAGGGCAATATAGAAATGGGGATGCTCCAAATCGCAGGTGGTATATTTCCCATCCTTCAGATGAATGTGTCCGTTGCTCCGTTTCTTGGTCTGCTTGGCATGCAGGTACCCTCCCTCCTGTTCGGTAATTACCTCTTCAATATACCCCTTCCGGGTCTTAAAGTTATACCTCAGCTTTTTGGATTCGAATGAGTTGTTGGCATCTGTAAAAACCGGGTTCCCCACGATGCTTCCTGTTGAATCGGGCACTCCATTTGCAATCACGATATTCAGATCCATCTCATACCGGATGTAATCGGCTTCAAGGGTAATGTCTTCATAGGTAATATGTGCATCACCATACAGTTCTACCATTCCGCTATCCAGTGAAAAAATCAGGGAATCGGTTGCATTGTACTCCACTTCCGCATCAATATCACCCCCTGTGTCCTGTGGGGCAACGAGGGTATCGGAAAGTAGTGAATCTAACACTGTCAGACTATCCGGTATTGCCACAGAGAGAGAATCCAGCCCCAATGAGTCTGCCACCACAACAGAATCAGCCTGTTGAGCATGCAATAAGCTGCATGACAGGAGAGTTAGTAAGATGATGAAAAATATCTTAATCCGATCGTAGCGCAATATGGATAAACTTATATTTTTGTGATAAACGCAAAGGTAATGCCAATAAATGTAAAACGGTTATTTCATACGTTTCTTGTATCAACATTTTTCGCATTTATTTTTATCCCCTGGGTAAGAGGAGGAATAGCGACAGATCCACCCAAGGGGATCCGCACAGTTGTGATTGATGCCGGACATGGCGGAAGAGATCCCGGTGCAGTTGGCAAGAGAGGAAAAGAGAAAGATATTGCCCTCTCCGTTGCCCTGAAAGTGGGTGGTTATATCGAAGAGAATATTCCTGATGTTGAAGTGATCTACACCAGGAAAACAGATGTATTTGTTGAACTGCAGCAGAGGGCTGAAATTGCAAACAATGCAGAAGCGGATCTTTTTATTTCCATCCATGTGAACGCACATACGCGCTCATCGGCCAAAGGCACCCTTACCCTTGTGCTGGGGCAACACAGGGCGGATGAGAATTTTGATGTGGCGGTAAGGGAGAACTCCGTTATCCTGCTTGAGGATGATTATGAAACTGTTTATGAAGGATTTGACCCTAAGTCGACTGAATCCTATATTATGTTTTCACTCATGCAAAAGACCTATTTCAAGCAGAGCATTGAATTTGGCGATCATGTACAGGATCAGTTCAGGGAGCGCGCTCATAGAAGGGATCTGGGAGTCAGGGAACAGGGACTACTGGTACTCGCGCAGACCTCTATGCCTGGTGTTCTGGTGGAGACAGGGTTTATATCAAATCCCGAGGAGGAGAAATACCTGCTTACCCAGTATGGACAGGAGATCATTGCATCTGCAATCTACCGTGGATTTAAAGAGTACAAGGAGATGATTGACCGCAGAAGCAACCTGACAGTCATTGTTGGTGATGAACCCGATACCGGAGAGGTATCGGTCACAGTAAACAGTACGGGTGCCCAACCGTCCGACATGTTCATCTTCAGTATCCAGTTGGCCTCTTCCAAGAACAAAATAGCAACAGATCCGTCATCCTTTAAAGGATATAAAGAGGTAATGGTTATTCAGGACGGCAGGTGGTTCAAGTATATGGTGGGAAAAGAGAGCAGTTACCATACTGCACTACAAAGGTGCAAAGCAATCAAATCAGACTATCCTGACGCTTTTGTTGTGGCATCGAAGGGTGGGAAAATAGTTCCACTTAATGATGCCCTGGAGGAGATAAATCATTCATATGAAAATAAGCAGTGAAGCCAAAGTCGGAATAATCGGGATTGTCACCCTGGTTATCTTAATATGGGGTATTAACTACCTGAAAGGCAGAAATATACTTAACAACACCTATACGCTTCATGCTTTTTATGAGGATTCCGGGGGTTTAGAGATCTCTGCACCTGTGGTGATGAATGGTGTGAAGATCGGGTATATTGATGCCATTGAACTTCAACCTGGGGTATCGCCACCCATCCATGTGATATTACATATTGAGAAACAGTATCCTGTAAACAGAGGGTCAACCGCACTGCTTTTCAGTGCTGACCTCCTGGGTAGCAGGGCCATCCGCCTGGAATCGTCCGAAGAAGAGGGTTCTCTGCAGCACCAT
>JAGLTY010000261.1 GCA_023135025.1 Bacteroidales bacterium
GATCCGGACGATATAGGTACCAGCGGGCTGACTGCTGATATCGATGGTCTGACCTGGCAACAGCTGACTGTTGGTATATACCTTCGATCCGGTGATGTTATAGATGGTTACATCCAGCTCTTCCTCAGCGCTGAACCCAATGACAAACTGGCCATCGGACGGATTTGGATAGAGAACTGCATGGGCCAACGGGTTAGCCCCTACTCCACTCGGATATTCAAGCGATACCACAAAGGTGTCTGCTGCAGCCAGTCCGCCCAGGCTACCCTCCACCACAATCTGCACCTCCTCAACAGTGGACTTCAACGGTGCAATATTTCCCCTCAATGTAAGCTCATCCCCCGAAATAGATGCGCTCAGTAACTCTTCGTTGCTGTTTGATTTCACCACCTTCACAATCTTTGAATCATCATCATCCGGATCGGAAAACACATTACTGATATCAATCACACTATCTTTACCATCGCTGTAAATCACCATATCGGCAATGGGGTTGGCCACATATGGTGCCGCATCGGGATGCACCAGTAGATTATCCAGGCAGAAATAGGCCGGGGTATTCATTCCCCAATCACCCACATCGGACGATTCCAGGCCAAACATCAGACTATCTACCTTGCCCAGCGAGGTAAGGTCTACCCACTGCCAGGTCCTGATGAGGTAATCCTTTTCTGCTTCATCGTACCGGTAATCGGCCAGGTAGAACTCAATGGAATCTGTGGATGCCCCATCGCTGCGTCCCCAAACAAGAAGTTTGAAGAAATCCGGGTCGGTTCCATCGGCTCCCCCAAAGGGTTTTGCTACCCAGTCGCCCTGCATCATTGAGAGAGCTGCATAGGTGCTGTTAGTCACAAAAAATCCTTCAACAGCGTGGGCTTTCCCCGCTGTAAAATCGAGTACAGACGGACCATACAGATTGCTAACCCCATAGATATCGTTGAAATCTTCTGCTCCATGAAAACCCTCCCCGGTAAAGGCGCTGTACTGGTTCATATATCCAGGAGTAGTCACATCGGAGGTGTTGGAATAGGCCCATCCGCTCCAGGAGAAGTATTCACTGTTATAGGCATTGTAAAAGCGGGAAGGACCCGATGAAAACTGACCCGTTTCGTCCGAGCCGTTCCAATAACTTTCAGGATTGAGCGTTAGCTCTCCAAAATCGGTAACCAGGAGATCCCCGTCTGTTTCGGGCCATGTACCTATTACTGTTTCGACCGTTACGTTTCTGCCTGCACTGGTGGCTTCAATCACAAGATTGGCCTGACCGGCCAATCCGAAGGAGCCCGTCATCATACTGTTCTCTATTGAGAGATCTGCTACCGACTGATCGGACATAACCGTAATTTCAAAGGTCAACCCATCCTGATCATCAAAATCGGTCACATAATGGGTCAAATCGATGGGATCAAGAAGTTCCGATTCATACCCCGTAATCACAGGAACCGGTTCGATCAGTACGGGAGGATAGTCGCAGGTGTGCAGATCTGCAACAGGCTGATCATACCCAAGGGTGAAAAGGCTGTTGCCCGCCACCGGAACTGTATAATCGCCCCTTGATTTGATCATACCCAACCATTCGGACGAGACCGCGATGGTATCATAATTGAGCCCGTCACCGGTTGTGTTATTCCAGCGGCCAATCACCTGGGTTTCTCCCCATCTGTTCATGTTAAAAACCACATGATCGCCTTCATCCACCTCACAATCATAGGCCCCCATGGGGAGATCGGTCAGTTTAACGGCATCTCCTATTTGGAGAGGAACGGCATCGGGCGACCCAATAACGGCTGCCAGCTGTGCACTGTCCCATCGATAAAGGGCATTGGGATCGGTAAACAGGCAGGTCCCGTAATAGAGATTTCCATGGGAATCTACAGCCAGGCCGGCAGAGCTACCAGCGGTTTCAATAATCTTCCTGTGCCGGTCCGTGCCAGTAGTATCCAGAATAAATATGGCATTGGGTGTGTTGTAGTCCGAGCTGTTCAAACCCGATACCAGGATGGAGTCATTCCAGAAAGCCAGGTCCCAGTTGGAAGCCATTCTGGCTCTCAGTCTCCATGCTCCCGACACTACATCGATACAATAGATCCGGGCATCTACATTGTCCAGATCGGTATAACCGGCCCAAAGTGATTCCCTGTCGGGCGACAGGCAAAGAAAACTTGGAAAGGTGACCAGATCATAATCAGACGGCTTTCCATACTTGTTACTGACCGCACCCAGGTTTGGGTCGGCCTGGTAGATGGTATCTCCGTCATTGAAATAGAAAAAGAGGTTACCCACGTCGAAGGTTTGGATATTCTCATAATCGGAGAAAAAGTAGGCCACCTTGTGACCCTCTTCAGGAGTGATGTAGGACTGTCCGAAAGCAGATAGAACCACGAGGGTCAATCCCGTGAAAATGGTGTAAAATTTTGTCATCATGCTACGATTTAAATGATAATATTTAAAGTCGCAGCGGGCGATGGTGAGGCAAGACCAATGGTTGATAGTTGATCAGCTTCCCGTTCACCGCGGGCTGCAAAAGCTGGGTTATCACTGGCAGGTCTTCTGACTTATCCAAGCTTCCGAAACCTTCCCATTCTAATCCCGACCGGGATTTTCAGAACAGTGGTTTGCTTTCAAAAGCCATTTATACATGGAAAAAAGATTGACTCCTGGCTGCGCCAGTCATCGATCTTAGAAAAGATTGACTCCTGGCTGCGCCAGTCATCGATCCATGTATGGATTCACAGCAGCGGGAACTGTTACCGATTCTAACGGTATTCCCTTTTGATTCCACCGGCAAAGCCGGTATATGGAAACCAATGATATTATAAAAGTAAGAAATTAATTAATACACATCGTAACTATTTGTTCCAGGTGGGTGTCCAGCCATAATCGATATATTCCCAACTCAACTCTTCACCCTTCACATGAATCATCATAAAGCCCTCTTCGGGATGATCGCCCGGCTCATTGCTCCACCATCTTCCACTGACAGCGCCACCCGTAATAAAGTGCACTTCGTTTGCTACAAAAAGATCCTCAATGAAATGGAGGTGTCCCTGGAGCACCAGTTTCAGGTTATGCTCCCAAAACAGTTGCAGTACCTCCAGCGAGTTTGTAATTACAGTACTCTCTGAATTGGCCGCCAGGGCACCCCGACTCAACTGTGTTGCCGCAGTGATAAACGGAATATGCACGGTAATGGCAATGGGCGTCTTTTTATCTGTTTTCTCCAGATCTGCTTTGAGCCACTCCTGCTGCTGCTTATCAATCTTTCCTATATAGCGTCCATCTTTACCCCTGTATATGGCATCAAGAATAACAAAGTGCCAGCCCTTGTGATCGAAGGAGTAGAAACGATCACCTATCTTTTTTTCAAACATCTTCTTCCCAAAATCCGGATTGGACTCTATCCCCTCTTCTGCCCTGTGCCAGCCATACATCTCATGGTTGCCAGCTGCGTTATAGACCGGCATATTCAGCTCACTTGAGACCTCTTTATACAGGTTATATAAAGAATCGGCCCGGCCATATGTCTGATCCAATACATCCATCACCAGGTCACCGCCAGTGATTACAAAATCTGGATTGAGTTTATTTACCGAATCGATGGCCTGCCGGAAGCCGGTCACCGCATCTTTCTCGGGTTGCAGGTGAATATCTGTTAGAAAAGCAAAGCTAAATCCATTCTCCTCCTTTACGGAGGTTTCTCCGGATGGAGGGTTACAGCCAACAAAGATCAGGAGCGAGATTACCAGGAACAACCATGTTTTTTTCATCTTGAAATATTTTAATAATTCAACA
>JAGLTY010000262.1 GCA_023135025.1 Bacteroidales bacterium
AGAATAAAGAGTCCGATGGCCAGGATTGAAGGCAGTACGATGGAGATAAAAAACCGGTTCAGATAGTTCTGGGGCATCTCAGTATCTCTTTATTACCCGGACTTTGTGGCTGTCCGTATCAAATATACAAAAACCAGAGCGGTATTTATGGCTGGTCACCGGTGGAATCCCAACAACGACAGGAAAATTTTTCAGATGAAGAGGCCTGTAGCCGTAATGCCTGAACCGCCCGGGTATGACCGTGTAAAATCCACGGGCATGGGCATGTCCGGTGAACCCCAGAGTGCAGTTGTTCTTTTGCATGAATTCGAAATGGGGCCCGAACTCCTTCCCCCGGGTATAGAAACCTTTGATAATTCCGGAAAGATTGGGGCTGGCATAGTGACTCAGCAGGATACTATATTCCGGGGTGGGGAGGACCGTATAGGCAGGGAGACTGGCCAGGAAAGCGACCTCCTCTTCATTATACCCCGGATCCAGGTCCTCTTCATGCTTCCACTGTTCATATCTGGCCCCGGCAGGCTGTTTCGGGATCTTTCCAGCGGCATGCAGATCGTGGTTTCCCGGGACAATGATTTCGCACTTCTCCCGAATCAGTTCCAGGCAGGCATGTGCGTTCCTGGTTTTGGGGTAGCGGTAGTACGATTCACTGAATCCTGAAATATCGCCCAGGCAGATCAGTTTATCACAGCCTGTCCGATCGATTCTTTTCAGAATCTTCTGCAGGCTGATATGGTCCTCATGGATATCTGATATGATCGCTAATCGCACGTTTTGCTGGTTGACAGACTCAAAGCTAATGAATTCATCGATACGTTAGAAAAGTTGTCTTAAGACTGTTTTAATTATTAAATTAGTCGTCATGAGAACAAAAATATTGCTATCCTGTATCCTGGTGCAGATGATTACACTGCAACTTTCAGGACAGGGATTCCTGAGTACAAATGGGAAGGCGATCATTAATGAAAGTAGTGATACGGTTCTTCTTCGCGGAATGGGACTAGGTGGTTGGATGCTTCAGGAGGGGTATATGATGCAGACATCCAGTTTTGCCAATGCGCAATATCAGTTGCGGGGGAAGATCGAAGAACTTATCGGTTCAGCTGATGCGGATCTGTTTTATGAAACATGGCGGGCCAACCATGTTCGTAAAATTGATATTGATTCTTTGAAGGCATGGGGATTCAATTCGGTACGTCTGCCCATGCACTACAATCTATATACCCTGCCGGTGGAAGATGAACCTGTTGCGGGTCAGCATACCTGGATTGATACTGGATTCGATCTGACCGACAGTCTGATATCCTGGTGCAAGCAGAACCAGATGTATGTGATCCTGGACCTGCATGCCGCACCTGGCGGACAGGGATATGAATCGAGTATTTCCGATTATGATCCCACCAAACCATCCCTTTGGGAAAGCAAGGCCAATCGAAATAAAACAGTGGCTCTCTGGAAGAAACTGGCTGAAAGATATGTTGATGAACCAACTGTGGCGGGATACGACCTGATCAATGAAACAAACTGGAACATGTCAGGGAATACCCCCTTACGAAACCTGCTCTATGAGATTACTGATGGCATTCGTAAGGTTGATACCAACCACATCATTTTTGTTGAAGGCAACTGGTTTGCCAATGATTTTACGGGACTCACTCCCCCATGGGATGATAACCTGGTTTACAGTCCGCATAAATACTGGTCCACCAACGATCAGAAATCCATTCAATGGGTGCTTGATATCCGGGAGCAATATGATGTTCCCATCTTCTTTGGAGAATCGGGAGAAAACTCCAATGTCTGGTTCAGGGATGCGGTAAAATTACTTGAAGAGCATAAGATAGGGTGGGCCTGGTGGCCCATGAAAAAGATTGAATCGATTGTAGGCCCTCTCTCAGCACCCAAATCTGCAGCCTACCAGGTACTGCTCGATTACTGGGAGGGCCGAGCATCAAAACCTGATGCAGCCTATGCCAAAAGTGCGTTGATGAATATGGCTCTGGGCCACAGAATGGAGAATTGTGTTTACCACAAAGATGTGATTGATGCACTTTTCCGGCAGGTATATTCGGATGAGGCCATTCCTTACACGCTCCAGGATATTCCCGGTGTGGTATATCCTTCAGATTTTGATATGGGTATTCTGAATTCAGCTTATTATGATACTGAAGTGGCCAATTACGCAGTATCCACAGGGTCCTATACCTCATGGAACAACGGATGGGTTTACCGGAACGATGGTGTAGATCTTGCAGAGACAACAGATAATGTAAACACCAATGGATATAGTCTGGGATGGGTCTCTACCGATGAGTGGATACAGTATAGTGTGAATGTAGCAGCACCGGCTGTTTATGAGGTGGAGGTCCGGGTCGCTTCTACGGACACCGGGGGAAAGTTCCACTTCCAGTCGGGCATTGCCGATATCTCTCTGCCGGCCAACGTACCCAATACAGGGGCCTGGGATAACTGGGAGACCGTGAAAGTCTCGGGACTAGTGCTAACTCCCGAGGATGACAAGATCAGGTTTTACGTGGACAATGCAGAGTTTAATGTGGGGAGCTTCAGGTTTACTCAAAAAGAGGCCACTACCACCCTTGCAACCAGCTATCTTTCCTCATTTACCCTGAATTACAATACGATTCAACTGAATATAAATAAGCCTCTTGAAGCGCCGCTTCCAACGCTTCCCGCCAGTTTTGAGGTAAAGGTCAATGGCAACCGGGTCACCATTACCGATATGCAGTTAAACCCGTCCAATCCGAGAATGATCACCTTTACGATCAATACCACACTGCGCTCGACCGATCAAATTATCATCTCATATACAGGTAATCAGATCGCAGCTACCGATGGTACAACGCTAAACACCTTCTCCCAGAAGTTGGTTGAAAACAGGGTGGCCATTATTCATTCAGTTCCTGGCAAAGTTGAAGCTGAAGACTACTTTTTTGAATCCGGAATCTTATTGGAAAATACAACAGATAATGGCGGCGGACAGAACATCGGTTACCTGGATAAGGGAGACTATTCCGACTATTATATTAATGTTTCACAACCCGGGATATATAATGTTGATTACCGGACAGCAGCATATAGCGAAACGGGCGCTGTAAAACTTGAAATCATCGAGCCAGGAGGGATTGCCTCTTTTTTGCATCAGGTCAGCTTTGCTTCTACTGGCGGGTGGCAGAACTGGGCAACCACAAGAGAGAGGCTCTATCTTACCGCGGGGCAACATCATCTTAGGATGACCATTATGGAACCACTCTTCAATATGAACTGGTTCGAATTTTCTTACCACAGTACCGGGCTCAATGATCGGCCAAAGGAGTCTGTAAACATCAGAGTATTTCCCAATCCTACAGAAGGTATACTTTTCGTGGAATGTAACCTGAGTGATAAATTTAATGGAGAGATACTGGTATTTGACTTAATGGGTCATAAAGTGTATTCCAAACCACTCTATTCAGCAGGTTTGTTCAGGGAAACACTGCAATTGAATAACCTGATACCGGGGAGCTACTCTATTTTGGTACGCAGTGAAGATGGTGAGATTCTTGTACGCAAAGTGGTTATCATCGGCGATTAACTTTTTTCCCCGACCTGGTGAAGATAGCGGGTAATTAATTCGGTTATCTTTGCGCATCATGAATTACCTCTCGGCTGAGAACATATCAAAATCTTTTGGAGATCAAATGCTATTCGAAGGGATCACCTTTGGACTGGCGAGGGGAGAGAAGACGGCCATTATTGCCCGGAACGGGACAGGAAAAACCAC
>JAGLTY010000263.1 GCA_023135025.1 Bacteroidales bacterium
CGAAATAGTTACATTGTATGTTCATTCCATAAGCTCTGATATGATAAAAAATAGCATTTATCTGTTCTCTTTGATTCTGGCACTGGCCATCAGTGGTTGTGCCTCCAAAAATAGTGCGGCAGCAGTAGAGAAAGTGCCTCCCAATATTATCTATATCCTGGCCGACGATCTGGGGTATGGCGACCTGGGCTGTTACGGGCAGAAGAAGTTTGCCACACCCCACCTGGATCAGTTGGCCTTGGATGGAATCCGCTTTACACGACACTATTCGGGGAGCACGGTTTGCGCTCCATCGCGCTCTGTATTAATGACCGGGCTCCACACGGGGCATACACCCATCCGTGGGAACCAGGAGGTCAAACCGGAGGGTCAGTGGCCCATGCCTGACTCTGCAGAGACACTGGCAGAACGTCTGAAAGAGGTCGGATATGTAACCGGTGCATTTGGGAAATGGGGTCTGGGTTATCCCGGCTCGGAGGGAGATCCGGTGAATCAGGGTTTCGACCAGTTTTTTGGGTATAACTGTCAGCGCTACGCCCACCGCTACTATCCCGAATACCTCTGGGAGAATTCAGAAAAGGTTTATCTGCAGGGCAATGACTGGACCACAATGGAGAGTTATGCGCCTGATCTGATCCAGCAGAGGACCATCGATTTCATCAGGGAGCATTCCGATACCAGTTTCTTTGCCTATGTGCCTATAGTCATTCCCCACGCTGAGCTGATTGTTCCGGATGATGATATCTATCGTCACTACCTGGGTAGATATCCGGAAACACCGTATGTGGGACGGCCGGGAGCAGATTATGGTCCCGACATGGCGGTTGGCATGTACTGCAGCCAGGATAATCCCCATGCCACTTTTGCTGCCATGGTGCACCGTATCGATCGGTATGTGGGTGAAATTGTAAAGGTGGTTGAGGAGCTTGGTCTCTCTGAGAATACGATCATTATGTTTACCAGCGATAACGGACCCCATATGGAGGGAGGAGCCGACCCCGGTTTTTTTAACAGCAATGGAGGATTGCGGGGTTTTAAAAGGGACCTGTACGAAGGTGGGGTGAGGGTTCCCTTTATTGTCGCATGGCCCGGCACCATACAACAGGGGGGAGTGTCGGATCATCAATCGGCCTTCTGGGATGTGCTTCCCACCCTGGCCGATCTGACCGGCTTTGAATGTGAGGAGACCGATGGGATCTCTTTTCTTCCCGAGCTGCTGGGCAGTGAGCAGCCGAAGCATCAGTTTTTGTACTGGGAATTTCATGAGATGGGAGGAAAGCAGGCCATTCTGAAAGATAAATGGAAGGCTGTCAGGCTGAATGTGGGGAAGGATCCCAATGGACCACTGGAACTCTATAATCTGGATAGTGATCCATTTGAGGAGAATAATGTGGCTGACGTACATCCGGACCTGGTAGAAACCTTTGCCAGGATGATGGAGGAGGCAAGGGAGCCCTCTACCAAATTCAACTTCGGTATAAAAGCAGAATCGGATAAGTAATGAAATATCTAACCTTTCTGGTACTGGTTATATTGCTAACAGTTGCAGCTTCGTGCGGAAAAAAGAGTTCCGGCCTTCCCAATATTATATTGATCGTGGCGGATGATTTGGGATGGAAGGATGTGGGATTTATGGGGTCGTTTTATTATGAGACTCCCAACCTGGACCGCCTTGCCGGAGAAGGGATGGTCTTTCGACAGGCATATGCTGGAGCAGCCAACTGTGCTCCCAGCCGTGCCTCTCTTATGACGGGAGTGTACGCCACGGCCCACGGAGTTTATACTGTTGGTTCGTCCGAAAGGGGAGATACCAGGATGCGCAGACTCATTCCGGTGACAAATACCGACACCCTTCATGATCGATTTTTCACACTGGCCGAGGCGCTGAAACAGTCTGGATATACCACCATAAACATCGGGAAATGGCATCTGGGAAACGACCCCTGTTCTCAGGGCATGGATTATAATGTGGGTGGCAGCAGATGGGGTCATCCCAAAAGTTATTTTGCTCCATATATCAACCCCGATCTTGATGCACTCCAGGGAGAGTACCTGACCGACCGTCTGACAGAAGAGGCTATCGGGTTTATGCGGCAGCACAATGATCATCCCTTTTTTCTTTACCTCTCCTATTATGCAGTACATACACCCCTGCAACCCAAACAATCATATGAGCAGAAGTATATAGAGAAGGGAGCTGTTGGTTGCCAATCTAATGCCTCATATGCCGGGATGGTGGATAACCTGGACAGCTGCATTGGAAGGTTGATGGAGGCGCTGGATCAGCTGGGACTCCATGAAAATACCCTGGTAATTTTCACTTCGGACAATGGTGGGATCAGGGAGATATCATGTCAGGACCCCCTGAGGGCAGGCAAAGGATCTTACTATGAAGGAGGGATAAGGGTTCCGCTGGTATTCAGGTGGCCCGGAAAGATTGAAAAGGGGTCGGTCACGGAAGCCCCGGTAATCAATATGGATTTTTATCCTACCCTGATGGAGATTACCGGAAAGGAGCCTCCGGAGAATCTGGATGGTCTATCCCTCTGGCCTCTGCTTAAAGGGGAGGGGTCCCTGGCAGAACGGTCGCTCTATTTTCATTTTCCCATCTACCTTCAAGCCTACAGAGCAGGGTATGATGATGGACGGGATCCACTATTCCGGACCAGACCATGTTCGGTGATCCGGGAGGGTGAGTGGAAACTTCATTACTATTATGAGGATGGGGGAACGGAGCTCTATAATCTCAATAGAGATCCTGGAGAAAGAAATAATCTTGCCAATGTAAACATCAGTAAAAGAGAAGAATTGAAGGGTAAACTTAATGTATGGCTTGAACAGGAGAATGCTCCGGTACATTTTAATTCCAATCCTCAATTTGATGCCCTGTTCGAGCAGAAGAGGGCTGCGGCATTCTACTGATCCTTCGATTTTCTGAATTGACAGTTTTTCATGGGACAGATCTCACAGGTGTAATCCCTGTACTCCACTTCAGCTCCTATACCGATGATTCCACTAACCGATTTGACCGGGTTCATCAGGGATGATTCTGAAAGGGAGATACCGCAGCACCTCTTGGGGAACAGGCTAAATAGTTTTTGTTGCTCCTCCACATTCCAGGAGCAGTAACCCGGACTGTAACGATAGGTTATTTTCATACCGCGGTTGTTTGCCAGGATCCGGACCTGTTCCTCTATCTGGTCGGCAGCCAAATCAACTATTGCAGAGGCCACCAGATCCGCAATATACCCCTCCAGGTAGTTTCCCTCGGTCAGCAGAGATCTGGCAAGGTTTTCCGGTTCGGGACCTGCGGTGACCAGGAAGAGGGCATAGTACTCAGAATGCCGAAGCATGTTGTGAATGATGCTGCCTGAATCAAAGGTAACCCCTGGGATATTGATCGCATGGAATGATTCGGGTTCTACCACATCTGCCAGGACAAATGCCCCTGTGGGGGAGCTGAGCCGGAGGCACTCGGTGATATATTGTTCCACAAGACCGGTCGTATGTGTATCAATACCCTCCTGCTGATCTCCAAGGAGTCTGAGCAGTTCCCCCGGATCAACCTGGATTCTGGTTTTGTCTATGTCGGAAAAGTGGGTTTTAAAAAGCTTTCGCATCCAGTGAATATACAGGAATTTGTTAAAATAAATCTAAATCTACCGGCAACCGTTCTCCCCATATTTGCCCTGAGTAATTTTAAGGTGTTGCGGACTCAATTTCTGTATGGGTTGCTGGTATTGTTAGAAAGTATATCGAAAATCAGTAATTTTGTG
>JAGLTY010000264.1 GCA_023135025.1 Bacteroidales bacterium
CTATATTCTTAAACTTATAGTAGTCCATGATACCCATGTGTCCTTTCCTGAATGCCTCAGCCATGGCCAGCGGAACCTCTACTTCCGCCTCAATCACCTTGGCCCTGGCCTCCTGTGCCTTGGCTTTCATCTCCTGTTCAGTGGCCACAGCCATAGCCCTCCGCTCCTCAGCCTTGGCCTGGGCAATGTTTTTATCAGCATTGGCCTGATCCATCTGCAGCACAGCACCAATATTTTTCCCGATATCGATATCGGCCACATCAATGGAGAGAATCTCAAAAGCTGTTCCTGCATCCAATCCCTTATCCAGTACCATCTTCGAGATATTATCGGGATTCTCAAGCACCTCTTTGTGAGATCTGGAGGAGCCGATGGATGAAACAATACCTTCACCAACCCTGGCCAGTACAGTCTCTTCCCCTGCACCACCCACAAGCTGTTTGATACTTGCCCTTACGGTAACCCGTGCCAGGGAAATTAACTGGATTCCGTCTTTGGCAACCGCTGTTACCGGCGGAGTATTGATCACCTTTGGATTCACCGACATCTGAACCGCTTCCAGCACATCCCTTCCTGCCAGGTCAATGGCCGTAGCCATCTGGAAAGAGAGCTCAATATTGGCTTTGCTGGCAGAGACCAGTGCATGGATCACCTGTTCCACATGTCCGCCTGCCAGGTAGTGTGCCTCCATATCATCCCGTTGAATAGTTGTGAGTCCAGCCTTATATGCTTCAATCATAGATCTGACAATGACGGTTGGAGGAACCTTTCTCCACCGCATCAAAATCAGTTGTAACAGCGAGATTCGCACACCAGAGAGTAGTGCGGTGAACCACAATCCGATGGGGATAAAATATAAGATGATCCAGAGGCCAATGATACTGGCCACAACAATAACAATCCATGAGTAATCAAATTCCATATCTATTTTTCTTTAACTGGTTTAACACTAATCCTGGTCCCCTCAACAGAGACCACCTCTATATCGGTATGCTCATCGATAAACCCTTCGATGGATTTGGCTTCCCGAACAATCCTATTGACCTTAATCTTTCCCATGGGTGCCAGCCGTGTCATGGTTGTACCCAGGTCGCCCCCTTTAATCTGATCCTCTGTGATATCACTATCCACCGTTCCTTGCACATTGGTCTTTAACATCAAACGGTTCCAGGTCCTCGCCCTGAGCGACATGGCAATCACAAATACACTGAGCATCAGAGTACCAATCAGAACCCATACGCCCGTAGTCGATCCAAAATCATTAAAGGCCTTATATACACCAAAAACAGTCAGCACCAGTCCTCCGATTCCCGCAATGGTTATTCCGGGTACAAGAAGGAACTCGATCACAAAAAGCAGGATTCCCAGAACGATTAAAATGATGACTACAGTCATAACAGGATTAATTATCCACAGAGGCATTCAAACCTCGTGAAATAAGCTTGTAACGGAGCTCCCTCATTTCAGTAACGGAGCCAGATCTGACTTCACATTTGCCTTTAAAATGTGTAATGGTGGCACACTGCTCAGCCTGTGTCATGGAGTGATCACAAATTTCCACCAATACCTCCATCACATAATCAAACGAATTGACATCATCATTATGGAGCACCAGTTTTGCCTGGTTCTGATGGCCTATACCTTCTGAACTTAACTTTTGTGGTCTGCTGGTAAAATTACTATCCATGGTTCAATACTATCACACCCATCAAATATAAAAAAAATCTTATTCAAATAAGACTCACTCCAACTGTTTTGCCTTTTGAGTGGATATTGGGTTCCCATTATACCACGCCACTATAAAAGCATCTTCATACCCTTTGGACTGAATTCTGGGCACTGCCGATGAGGCATCCTCATACCTGGAAAATTTTCCAGCATAATATTTTACCAATCCCCGATCCTTTAAATGCTCACCTGTAACGGGACTGATCCCTCCAAAGGTACCCGGATCAACCTTAACACCAAACGCCCCCAGCTGGATCCGGTAATATGTTCCTGGAGGCAAGGCCACATCCATGGGAATGGGATTGACCGCACTATAGGGTGATTGGCTCAGGATATCAAACCTGTTGATCTGAGATGAAACGGTAGTTGTTTTAACATCAGCCGCTTGGGTGCCGGGTTCTCCCTTATCCCCCGAACCTGGATCCGCATACCGGTAAACAGTCAGATCCTCTATCACCCTGTCGACCACAATCGTTTCGGGTGGGTTCACCGCTGGCATGGAAGAACTGTTTGAGCGCTCCTGCTCCATTTTCGCATAGAGCAGATCTGCCATCGCCTCCTCATCGCGGGCTCTCTTCTCCCACACCATGATCTGCTTTTGCCAGACCCACCTGTCATTGGGATCGTCCGATTCTCTAACCCTTATCCTGGAGTTGGTCGCAAGATCCTTCAGGGAATCTGAAACAGCCTGATGCCTCAGGGCTCCGGCTAGAGTCTCCTGGTATACCGAAAAAGGTACATCGTCCGGCTTTTCCGAGACCGGAGCAACAGAATGATCTCCCTTCGGGCCGGTTTCCCTATTGACAACCTGTACTGTATGCTCAGTCACCTCAAGCCCGGCCAGCATCTCTTCGGCCACTCCTCCCAGTTGTGAAAGTTCCCGAAGCCTCTGATGATCGTTAAGCGCAATCTTTTTCTTCGGCTCTACCAGGTGTACCCTATAAACAATTACAGTGGAGTCGCTCCCCTGCCTGTTGGAAAAGAAGAGCACCATGCCAAGATCGGATCCCGGCAGTAGCAGGATATCATCCATCACAGAATTTACAGGAAATCCAATGTTTAAAGGGTCGCTCCACTGATCACGTTCCAAATCATAATGTGACCTGTATAGATCAAAACCACCCACACCATACCGTCCGTCAGAGGCAAAATAGAGATCATTTTCGATGGGATCAAAGTATGGCAGTATCTCGTTACCGGAACTGTTCAATGATGATACCTCCTCAGGATCACCCCATGCTTTCCCGGCACCTTTCCTGATCCTGAATATCTGGGCTCCATCTTTTCCGCTTTTTCCATACCCGGAAAAATAGAGATAATCCCCCCTGACGGGATCTTTCAGCTTGAACATCAGACTAGTAAGACCCTGGCGATCCTCATCATCTCGAAAATAGGCACCTGGTTTCCGACACAGGACTCCCCCTTTCATCTTAACCTGGGAGAACTGCAGAGAATCTGAAAGATCCATAAACGTCACATTCATCACCTCAAAAGGGTTATAGGTGGATGTGATCTCACTGGCACTCCTGCATGTTCCAATAAGGTGTTTCACATTATGCCTCTTTCTATCCTGCCGGCTGGCTGTCATTTCATACTTTTCATAGCAACTCCTGGCATCCTGAAAATTATAATTGAGGTAATAGGCTTTACCCAGGTAAAAAACTGCATCTGGATAGAGACTGTTTCTAGATGCGCCATAAAGCAGCTCAATGGCCTCATCCAATGCTTCATTTAACTCAACAAGGCACCTGCCGGTATAGTAGTTGTACAAAGGATCATCCCCTTCAATCTCCAGTAAAGTTCTGAATCCCGAAAGAGCAGAGCGATAATTGCCCTGATCAAAACTGGAGAGAGAGGACTCCTTCAGCTGTCGGATCTCAACTGACTGTTGCTGTCCATAAAGGTCTATCCCTGCCATCATCAGCAACAATGCTACAGCCGGAAAAAAGGTTCTGGTTACTTGTCTAAACATAATATAGATCGATCTGTGACGGTCAAAAATAGTAATAATCCGTTGCAACAGAGTAGCCGGAATTGTTAATAA
>JAGLTY010000265.1 GCA_023135025.1 Bacteroidales bacterium
GCCACCGGATTACCTTTGATCTTCATCGGGCTCCCCATGCTGGCATCGCTCTCTGTTACCCATGGCTTTCTGCCACCTCACCCCGCCCCTACGGCCATGGTAGATATGTTCGGGGCCGATATGGGAAAAACCATGCTGCTGGGTATCCTGGTGGCCATCCCGACCATACTGGTGGCCGGTCCCCTTCTCTCTCCCCGTTTTAAAAAGATCAAAGCGACTCCCTTAAAAGATTTCACGGGGGAGAAGGAGGTAGCCGATCATGAACTTCCCTCCACCCTCCTCAGCATACTTGCTGCATTGATGCCGGTGATTCTTATCGGTTTCTCAGTGATCGTCTCTCATTTTCTGAATGAATCAACCATACTCTACGGAGTCGTTAAAGGAATGGGCAACCCGGTAATGGCCATGTTACTCTCTCTGCTTTTTGCCCTCTTCGCCCTTGCCCTGCGCAATGGAAACAGGATGACAGATGTAATGAACGACCTGGCACATTCCATCTCCAGCATCGCCATGATCCTGCTGATTATTGCCGGAGCCGGGGGATTGAAGGCGATCATGGTGGCATGTGGTATCAGTGAGTATCTGGGCGAAATACTTCGTCAATCGGGAGCCTCACCGCTTATCCTGGCATGGCTCATAGCCGCTGCCATACGCGTATCCGTTGGATCGGCAACCGTTGCGGCGATGACAGCTGCCGGCATTGTACTACCCCTGGTATCAGACCCCTCGGTATCGCCCGAGTTAATGGTTCTGGCCATCGGCTCAGGGAGCCTGGTCCTTTCGCATGTAAATGATACCGGATTCTGGCTCTTCAAAGAGTACTTCAACCTCTCGGTAAAGGAGACACTGGCCACCTGGACCGTGATGGAGACCATTATTGGCGTGGTTGGAATAGCAGGCGTACTACTACTGAATATTTTCATCTAAATTCTAAATATTTGAATATGAATCATATAGAAGAAAAAATCAAAGCGATGGGACTGGAGCTTCCACCGGCCCCTCCCTCAGCAGGAATCTATTATCCTGTGGTCATTACCGGTAACCATCTCTATGTATCCGGTCAGGGCCCCGTTCAGAGCAACGGTGAACTGATCAAGGGAAAGGTGGGCAAAGATCTGAACCTGGAGCAGGGACAACTGGCTGCACGCCAGGTTGGACTGACCATGTTCTCCACCATCAAAGCCCAGATAGGTGATTTGAGCAAGATCAAGCGCATTATTAAAACCTTTGGAATGGTCAACTGCTATCCTGAGTTTGAGCAGCACCCTCAAACCATCAACGGGTTCAGTCAGCTGATGGTGGATGTGTTTGGTGAAGAGCATGGCAAAGGGGCCCGAAGTGCAGTGGGAATGTCCCTTCCTGCAAATATTGCTGTGGAGATTGAGGCTATTTTCGAATTGCATGACGCATTATAACAGGCAACTTCATGTGGTATAAGCCAGTGAACGAATCATCCATTGCCACACCGTGTGTGCTGCTCTTCCCCGATCGTATTGAGGAGAATATCCGCAGGATGATTCATATTGCCGGAGGTGCCGAACGATTGCGACCACATGTAAAAACGCACAAAATTGCCGAGATTATCAAACTCCAGTTGCAACATGGCATTACCAGGTTCAAATGTGCAACTCTCTCTGAAGTGGAGATGGTGGCAGAAGCTGGCGGAAAAGATATTCTACTCTCCTATCCCATTCTGGGACCGGCAATCGGGCAGTGGTTCGACCTGATCGAGCAGTTTCCCAAAAGCAGGCTGTCGGTGACAGTTGATTCAGAAACGGCACTCAACCAGTTAGAAATTCACGCCCGTGACACTGGGAAGCAGGTGGATCTTTTTGTTGATCTGGACAATGGGATGCACCGGACCGGCATCGATCCGGAGGTGGCACACGGATTGATCGCATCCATTGTGTACAACCAGAATCTAAGGTTCCGGGGATTACACATCTATGACGGGCATATACATGAGGCTGACCCAATTGAGAGGAAGGTACATTGCGAGCGCGATTTTGAAGCTGTAATCAGGTTAACCGGTCAACTGGAACAGGATGGCATTGAGGTTGGAGAACTGGCCTGTGGCGGAACACCCACATTCCCTGTCCACGCTTCCTATCCATCCAGAACTCTCTGTCCGGGGACCCCCCTGCTCTGGGATGCAGGGTACAGCAAATCCATTCCGGATCTCGATTTTCTGCCAGCCGCCGTGGTGGCCGGACGGGTCATCAGCAAACCGAAGCAGCAACTCTGCTTGGACCTGGGTTACAAATCGGTTGCTGCTGAAATGGATCACCCACGGGTCCACTTCCTGGAACTGGAAACGGATGGGGTGATCAATCACAGCGAAGAGCACCTGGTACTATCCTCCAGTGAAGCGGACCACCTCTCTGTGGGCGATGTGGTCTATGCACTTCCTTCTCATATATGTCCGACCATGGCACTTCATGAGCAGGTCTATGTGGTGCGTAACCAGCAGATAACTGAAACCTGGAGAGTTGTTGCCAGGAAGCGGGACTATCCACTTTAATACCTTTGATATGAGTTCAGGCGAAGAGCATAAAACCCTGATTTTCGATTCCCATCTCGATATCTCCATGAATGCCATGGAGTGGAACCGCGATCAAAGATGGAGCGTAGAGCAGATTCGAAAGAGTGAAGAGGGGATGACCGACAGACCCGACAGGGGACGCAACACAGTATCGTTTCCCGCACTAAGAGAAGGGAGGGTCGGGTTGGTGGTGGCTACGCAGATTGCCAGGGTGGTCAAACCCGGTGGTCCCATTCCCGGTTGGTATTCACAGGAGCAGGCATGGGCACACACACAGGGTCAACTGCAGTGGTACCAAACCATGGAGAAGGCCGGTGAGATGAAACAGATCACCAGTGGCACATCACTGAATGAAAGCCTGGCACTATGGGAAAATCCCAATGAGCATACACCCATATGCTATATGTTGAGCCTGGAAGGAGCCGATTCGATTATCTCCATGAAACACCTGGAGAGGGCATATAAAGATGGACTCAGGGCCATAGGACCCGCTCACTACGGGCCAGGTGTCTATGCCAATGGAACCGATTCAAGCGGCAGACTCAATCCCAGGGGGGTGGAACTTCTAAGGACCATGGAGCAACTGGATATGATCCTGGATATGACCCACCTGAACGACGATGCCTTCTGGCATGCGCTGGAGATCTATAAAGGGTCCATCTGGGCCAGCCATAACAACTGCCGCAAGTTTGTAAACCACAACCGCCAGTTCAGTGATGAGATGATCATGGAGCTGATCAACCGGAAAGCTGTTATTGGCATTGCACTGGATGCATGGATGATGGTTCCCGACTGGGTACGGGGAGAGTCGGATCCTGTGAAGCGGAATGTAACACTTGAAATCATGGTCAATAATATCGATCATATCTGCCAGCTGGCCGGTAACTCCCTGCATGCAGGCATAGGAAGTGACCTGGATGGTGGATATGGTACGGAGCAGTCTCCGCATGACCTGGATACCATTGCCGACCTGCAGAAACTACCCGGTCTCCTCAGAGCAAAAGGCTATACCGGGGAGGATATTCAGAATATCATGCATTTGAACTTCGTACGCTTTCTTCAGGACTATTTTTAGTCAGCCACCTGGTTTAGATCGATGCAAACCATCTTCTCCATGTCCCTGATAATCAGTTTGCCCTGGCTAAATGCCAGAGGGGCCCATGCCTGGGACTTTTTTGAATCCCGCTCGCGCATTGGCTT
>JAGLTY010000266.1 GCA_023135025.1 Bacteroidales bacterium
CTTACCCCCACCTGTTGGCATCAGGGCCAGGGTGTCCTTTCCGGAAAGTACTGAAAGGATGATTTCTTCCTGTAGTGAACGAAATTCTTTAAAACCCCAGGTGGCTGATAAAATCTGGTGAATTTCCTGTCGATCTGCTAAGCTTTTTTTTTGTAATTTTGCCACATTTAAAAATAACCAAATTATCATACAATGTCGTTTGCACAGGATAAAATTGCCGCAGAAGGACTCACCTTCGATGATGTGTTGTTACTTCCAGCTTTCTCTGAGGTTCTTCCCAGGGAGGTAAGTATCAAATCACACTTCTCCAGGAACATTGCGTTGAACACACCCATTGTGTCGGCAGCCATGGATACGGTTACCGAAGAGAAACTGGCCATCACCATTGCACGTGAAGGAGGGATTGGTGTTATTCATAAAAACATGCCGCTGGAAGAGCAGACCAGGCAGGTAAAAAAGGTCAAACGTGCCGAGAGCGTGATGATCCACGAACCCATCACCATCATGAAAGAGGGTACAGTAAGTGATGCACTGAACCTGATGAAGGAGTATAAGATCGGGGGGATACCAGTGGTGGATAAAGAGAATGTACTGATAGGCATTGTAACCAACCGCGACCTCAGGTTCCAGCAAGACATGGAGCGGGCCATCCAGGAGGTGATGACCGTGGAGAATATCATTACCACCACCCGTAACACGGGACTGGCCGAGGCAGCCATGATCCTGCAGGCACATAAAATTGAGAAGCTTCCTGTTGTAGATGTCAACCACAAGTTGATCGGACTGATCACCTACAAGGATATCACCAAATCGAAGGACCGTCCCAACGCCTGTAAGGATAACAAGGGTAGATTGCGGGTGGCCGCTGCAGTAGGTGTCTCAGCAGATATTCTTGAACGGGTGACCGTCCTGGAAAATGCCGGAGTGGATGCTGTGGTCATTGACACGGCCCATGGTCATCACACAGGAGTGGTTGAGAGTCTGAAAAAGGTAAAGAAGAAGTTCCCGGAGCTGGATGTTGTGGTGGGCAATG
Source organism: Bacteroidales bacterium (assembly GCA_023135025.1). Classification (GTDB taxonomy): domain Bacteria; phylum Bacteroidota; class Bacteroidia; order Bacteroidales. The sequence goes on from JAGLTY010000266.1 coordinate 1,034, forward strand.
TGGCCACTGCAGCAGCTGCAAAAGCACTGGTTGAGGCCGGGGCAGACGGTGTTAAAGTGGGCATTGGTCCGGGTTCAATCTGTACCACCAGGATTATTGCAGGAGTGGGTGTTCCACAGCTAACAGCCATCTACGATGTGGCAAATGCCCTCAAAGGATCAGGTATTCCGGTAATCGCCGACGGAGGAATCAGATACTCCGAGGATATTGTCAAAGCACTGGCAGCAGGTGCCTCCTCCATTATGGCCGGATCGTTTTTTGCAGGTGTGGAGGAGTCCCCGGGTGAAACCATCATCTACAACGGCCGAAAGTATAAATCATACAGGGGCATGGGTTCACTGGAGGCCATGCAGCATGGATCCAGGGACCGCTACTTCCAGGACATGGAGGAGGATATCAAAAAGCTGGTTCCCGAAGGGATTGCCGCCCGGGTACCCTTCAAAGGAAACCTTGCCGAGGTGATCTATCAAATGATTGGTGGATTGCGGGCCGGTATGGGCTATTGCGGTGCAGCCAGTATTACTGCGCTGCAGAAGGCTCAATTTGTTCGCATCACCAATGCGGGAGTTCAGGAGAGTCATCCGCACGATGTCACCATTACCCGTGAGGCACCCAACTACAGCAGATAATATATGGGTCTATCATTCGTTCTATACTAAACAAATTTGAACACATGAAAAAGAGTATGCTCTTAATAATCCTTACGCTGTCTGCAGCAACGGGACTTTTTGGACAGGCCTCCCCGGTTCTGATGACCATTGGTGATGAGGAGGTAACCCTGGATGAGTTTGAACGGATCTATCATAAAAATAACAATGAATCGTCGCTGAACCGGCAATCACCTGAAGCGTACCTCGAGCTCTTTATCAATTTCAAGATCAAGGTAAAAGAGGCTGAAGCGCTGGGTATGGATACAACCACCAAGTTCATTACTGAACTGGAAGGCTACCGGAAACAGCTGGCCAAACCCTATCTGGTCGATGAAAAAGCCAAAGAGGAGATGATGAAAGAGGCGTACGAATGGTCCAAATACGATATTCGCGCAAGCCATATCCTGATCAGGCTTCCCGAAAATTCATCGCCTGAAGATACCCTTGCTGCATATAAAAAGATCATGGAGATCAGGAGCCGGATTGAGAGTGGCGAACCATTTGAAGTTGTTGCCAGGGCCACATCTGAAGATGCCTCGGTACAGCAAAATGGTGGTGATCTAAACTATTTCACTGTTTTTTCCATGGTCTATCCTTTCGAAACGGCGGCTTATAACACCCAGGTGGGCCAGTTAAGTATGCCTTTCCGCACCAATTATGGATACCATATTATCAAGGTGAACGACAGAAGAGCTGCCCGTGGAACAGTGAAGGTAGCGCATATTTTTATCAGAACACCCTCGGGAATAGGTGAAGATCAGAAAAAAGAGGCGTACGAAAAAGTACAGATGGTCTATGACAGTCTGCAGATGGGAACCAATTTCGGAGCATTGGCCATACATCATTCCGATGACAGAAGTTCTGCCAGATCGGGTGGGGAAATTCCCTGGTTCGGAACAGGACGGATGATCCCCGAATTCGAAAATACCTGTTTTACCATTGATAAAAAGGGTGATTATTCCAAACCCTTCAAATCTTTTTATGGATGGCATATTGTCAAATTAATAGACAAAAAGGAGATTGGCACCTATGAAGAGATGAAACCGGAGTTGCAGCAGAAGACCGACCGAAGCGACCGCAACAGTACCCGGTCAGATAACTTTATTGTCAAGCTCAAGAGTGAATATGATTTCGTTGAGAACCTCGAATCTCTACAACCACTCTACGAAGCGGTCGATTCCACTCTGCAACTGGGCAGGTGGAAAGCGGGTGATTTAAAGATGATAGACAGTCCGTTGTTCAAGATCGGGGAGCAGGAGGTGTTAACCGGCGAATTTGCAGCATATGTGGAGAAGAAGCAGTACCATGGAAAATCCAGAGATCCCCTGGTATGGGTAGATCTGCTCTATAAAAGCTTTTCTGATGAGGTTGTTATTGCCTATGAAGAGAAGAGGCTGCCTGAAAAATATCCGGAATTCAAGTATATTTATAACGAGTATCACGATGGAATTCTGCTTTTCGATATTATGGATCAGAGGGTCTGGTCCCTGGCCGTAGCCGATACGCTGGGACTGGAGGCATTTCACAAGGAGCGCAAAAAAAACTATATGTGGGAGGAACGTACAGATGCATTCATTGTACAATGTACCAAGGGGGCTGATATAGCAGGAATCAAAAGTGCTTACAAGAAAATTGCCAGAGGTAAACTTGACCAGGAGGCACTGAATGCGAAATACTGCAGCAACGATACGGTCCCCTGTATTATCGTAACCCGCCACCTGGTCGAAAAGGGTGAGAATGAGATGATTGATTCACGGAATGATGTAACCGGACCCGGACCGGTGATTGAAAATGAGGAGACAAGCACTTTTGTTATCGTAAAGGGAGTACGGTCGCCCGAACCAAAGAAACTGGAGGAGGCACGCGGTCAGATCACTTCAGACTACCAGGAATACCTGGAATCGGAATGGTTGAAATCACTAAAAGAGAAATATCCGGTGACGGTTAACCAGGAGTTGCTCGAAAGGATAAAATCATAAGGATGAGGAGCATTATACCTTTTATAACACTCTTTTTATTCATGGTACATGGCTGT
>JAGLTY010000267.1 GCA_023135025.1 Bacteroidales bacterium
ATATTGACCAGTTTGGAGGCGAAAACCGGAAGAAATTCAAGTCCATGAACTTTAAGAAGCTGTTGCTGTCGGTTCAGGAGGAGCGCATGGATATACAGAGGCAAACCCTTGAGCAGACCTTTGACCAGTGGAGAGGGCCATACGAGCAGATCGATGATATTATCATCCTCGGTGTAAGGGTCTGATCACAGCAACTCCTTCAGCACCTCTCCCTCCAGAAATTGGAGCTTAAATTGCAGATTGGAGAGGGAGATGATAGCTGCGATCATGGGTGTTTGGCGGAAGGTTTCTACCAGCCACGGAATCTCCTCCGGATGCTCACTACTTAAATCCAACATTTCACTGATGATGACATCTAGTTCAGGTCCTGCCTGGGCCAGTAAGAGCTCCCTGTGAGTATCCAGCGACTTCAGAAGCGCCTCACCTTTTCCGGATGTTACCTCATTGCCAAAGATGACCAGTTCAGTACTCCTATGGACATCGAGATAGTTGGTTTTGCTCAGATCAATGGAGCCATCCTCGGCAATTGCCATATGGTTATCCTCATGGGTTGCCAGCAGGATATCCACCATGATCTCTTGCAGGTAGTTATCCAGGGCAGCGGTTTTTTCATGGATAAAATTGGCCTGGTCCAGCCGGTCGGGCGACAATTGGTCGTTCTGGTTTGCTATCTCCAGGAACAGTGTGTTCGCCGATTCAACCATTTGGCTGGTCATCATATTCTCTTTTGCCGAAATGACCATGGAGTGCAGCACGTTTTTTGAAGCCTTCAGTGCAAAAACCATGATATTTACGGCCATAAATGCAAGGACAAAAATCAGGATAGAGAAACTTTGCACCTGGTTTTCCTTGTCCTTTAGTGCATGGATAACCAGGATCGGAATAAAGACGGCCACCGTGAGAAGAACACTGAATAAGAGGGCTACACCCGCCCCGGGCCAGTGCATAATCTTAAACAGCACTCCTGTAATAAAGATAAAGCCGGTAATCACTCCAACGACATACAGTGGTTTATTGACCCGCTTCTCTTTTTTCCGTGTATCGCGCATGCTCACCATGGCAAATACAGGCAGGTAGACAGCACCCAGTAAGAATGAACCCAAGACGATAAATACACTGGCTCCTGGCCAGTGCTGAAGTTTAAAAATTGCCCCGATGATCAGCAAGGACGGGGCGATGGTCCCGAGAATATACATGAACTTTTTCATCATACGGTATTTTTGGTTTATCAATAACAGTGTCTCTTCCTGGATCTCCTGGATCCTCCTGTTTTCTAACCGGCTTCGTAGCTCTTCAAAGGCCTTCAGGAACTCTACTCCCTCATCCATCTTTGTTTCGATATCACAGCAGAGGTGGTCGAGGAGCTCATTTTGGAGCTGGGTATAGGTCAACCCCTGCTTGTCGATCTCCCTGTTGAGTATCTCAATTTCCCTGTCGGTCAGATCGGCCATTCCGCTAAGCCAGGTTCAGGTTGGGGTTGGTATCCAGGACCCGTCCCATGATGGTGACAAAATCGATGAATTCCCGGACCTTCTCCTTTGCTGCGCTGGTGCCCGACTCGGTGAGCCGGTAGTATTTGCGCACCCTCTTCCCGATACTCTCCTCCTCGGAGGTGATCAGGTGGTCCGATTCCAGTTTATGAAGGGCCGGGTACAATGCTCCCCAGGAGAGCTGTACCTTACCCTCGGTGAGTCTCTCTACCTCACGGGTAATCTCGTAGCCATACATTCTGTCATTCTCCTCGAGAAGCTTCAGAACAATGGTCTTTAATGTGCCTTTGAGCAGATCTTTTGATATCATAAACCAAAGGTACATATAAATATCCGATATATCCAAATCTTATATATATAGACTTTGGTTTATTCCTACCCAAAACATATCTTTATTAGGTAGTAATTCAAATTTTCCTAAGATGATCTCCTGTTTATCAAGACTGTTTGCCATTGCACTTCTGGTCTGGCCAGCACTGACTTTTGGACAGACCAAAATCATTGTATATGACGGGTATACAGGTATTTTCAATACCTCAATACAGAATGACACAGCCAGTGTAACCAGCCTGCTGCCCGGGAGTCCTGCCGAAAAGGCCGGTATTAAACTTCGTGATCAGATCATTGCCATCAATGATTCTGCCATTTCCGGGAGAGGAGTTGGACAAGGATTACTATTATCATATCAGCAGTGGCATATTTAAGTCAGTGACAGTGGATACCTCTTTTACTATTCTCAGGGGGGATTCACTCATTCATTACGATTTTGAGCCCTCTATAATCAACAGCTTGAAGGGCATCGAAAGCCAGTTTCAAAAGGATTTCTCATATCCATGTGCCTGGCTGAAGATCAAAACAGTGAACAGGATTTCGGAGAACCGGACCTACCTGGTCAATCTTCCCGAGATGGAGGGAACCGATTCCGCCAATTTCTTCCTGGCTAATCCATCTGGCGCCATTGAAGAGAAGCGATCCGGGATCTTGATACCGTTGGATAACCGGGATTTTATCTATAAAGGCTGGCATGCGGCTTCGATCCCCCTGGATAAAGGAGCTGAACAGACTTTTTATATTCGATGGAAAGCTGAATCCCACATAGGTGGTCCCGTGATGCATCTTATAGCGCAGGAGACCATTGTGCGGCATGACCGTATAGAACGGATGGTTCTCTTTGCCTTACTTGGAATGATGTCCATCATCTCGTGCTTCTTCCTTATCCTCTTTTTTGCCCTCCGTGACCGACAGTATATCTACTTCTCGCTCTATATTTTATCTTTTGCAAGTTTCCTTTTTGTATCCGAAGGTTACCTGGGGGAGTTTTTATGGAAGAAAAATGTATTTGAGTCGGTCATTATATCGGGTGCCCAGCCCTTTGCATTGTCGCTGGTTACCATTTTCTTTCTTCTGTTCGGAATCTCCTATCTGGAACTAAGGCAGAAATTGTCAGGGTGGTACTGGAGTGTGGTTGTGCTGCTGGGTCTGATCGGGGTAAGGGTTTTGACCATGCTGCTGGGTTCCATTCTACATTTTGAAATTGGAGGTCTGTTTGAGGATGTGGTGTTGGTCGTCTGGGCTTTTTCTGTGGCCATCATACCCCTTTTTCTATTGATCCTTCCTGCCATGTTCAGGATCCGTGCAGGATTCAAACCAGCATGGTACTTTCTAATCGCAAATATTGTTCTGATTCCACTGGCTATTACCACCATCGATTCATCCTCATTCTCACTTACGGCACATACATTAAATGAGTCTGTCCTGTTTCGAATACTCCAGGTATCAGGAATCTATATTGCCGCGATTTTGCAAATACTGATCTTTTCCATAGGGCTTGCGCGGAAAATGAGACTAGACGAACAGGAGAAAAAAATTGCCCAAAAACGGATTTTTGATCAGTTGAAGGAGAATGAGAAACTGAAGGAGAAAGTAAACCGGGAGTTGGAGCAGAAGGTGCAGGAGCGGACCAGGGAGATCAGTGAACAGAAGGAGGAGATAGAATCGCAGCGTGATGAAATAGAGGCGCAGCGTGATGAAATTGAGGAGCAGCGCGATATGGTATTTGCACAGAAGAAGGAGATCACCGACAGTATTGGCTATGCGCAACGGATCCAGGCGGCGATCCTCCCACATAAAACCTATCTGGACAGGGTCATTCTAGAGTACTTTGTACTCTATAAACCCAGGGATATTGTTAGTGGTGATTTTTA